>JBBRNU010000127.1:0-9092 GCA_038230115.1 Chthonomonadales bacterium
ACACAAACTTCTTTCCAATCATCGGGTCTCCGCCAATGCCCACGCCCGACGACTGCCCCATGCCCGCGCGCGTCAGCTCGTCGGCGATCTCATAGGTGAGCGTGCCGCTGCGCGAGACCAGCCCGACCGGGCCGGGCGTGAAGATGCTGCCGGGAATGATGCCGATTTTGCTTTTGCCGGGCGAGATCAGGCCGGGACAATTGGGGCCGATCAGCCGAACCCCGCCGCGCCGCTTGAGAATCGCGTTGACCTTGATCATGTCCTCGGTCGGCACGTTTTCCGTGATGCAGACGACGAGCGCGATCCCGGCGTCGGCGGCCTCCAGAATGGCGTCGGCGGCGTTGAGGCGGGCCGGGACGAAAATAACCGAGGCGTTGGCTCCGGTCGCTTGCACGGCGTCGCGCACGGTATTGAAGACCGGCACGCCCTGCGCGGTCTGCCCGCCCTTGCCCGGCGTTGTGCCGCCGACGACTTTGGTTCCGTACTCGATCATCTGCGCGGTGTGAAAGCCGCCGTCGCGCCCGGTAATGCCCTGCACAATTACGCGGGTTGTCTCGTCAATTAGAATGCTCATGCGGGTTGCGGCTCCGTGAATTGGCTTCGCTGCCGGGTTAAAAGTGAAGCGGTGTGAAAAATCGGTCTGAAACGCGAAACCGGACGAACGGGAATAAATCCCCGTTCTGAAAGGCGCAGACGGGATTGAAACCCCGTCCTGAAATGCCCGAGCCGCCTGGGCGGGCTAAATACGGATTGCCTGCGCTGAATTTTTTCTGGCCGAAGATGCGCTCTGGCTCGTCTGCCAGCGCGGGCCGAAAAAGCGCTCAGCCACGTCTATTTCCACTGTTCGGAGATGCGCTCTAGCCTTCGGTATTGGCATTTAAGCCCTCGAAGGAGGGCTTCGCGTTTCAGAACGGGGATTTATTCCCGTTCTCCGCCCTCGCGGGCAAATTGTTGTTTGTACGCTCAGCTTTCGTCGGCTTCCCAGGCTTCCTCGTCGGGGGTGTCGCGCTCTGACAACAGCAATTCGCCGTCGGAGTCGTAAAACCCTTCCGTGGCGGCGTAAATCAGGCCGTCGGTCTGTCCGGCAAGCGTCGTAAGCACAATATCGAGCGCTTCCCAGCCCTTATGATCCTCATCGGCGACCAGAGCGGGTAAAATTTGAATGGCATAGACGGCCTGCGTGCGCCTCAGGTGGTCGGACACAATCAACCGCCCTGCCGTGTCGGACAACGCTTCGATGCCGTGCAGCCCCTGGGCGACGAGCGCGTCGGCGATCTCGTCGGACCCGCGCGGGTTGCGCTCAATAAGGTAGACCTCGTGAAGCTCCGGCTGCGTCCAGCGCACGAAAGCGGCGTCCCAATCTCTGGCGTCGAGTTCGGTTTCGGTCGCCTCGCCCGCGATGTCCACGCCGATTCCGGCGGGATGGCCTGCTTTTAGCAGGGCGTCGCGCAATAAGCGCAGGGGCGGCGCTTCCGATTTCAGGGCGAACAGGGCCAGGGGCTGATCTTCCAGCATGAGGTTCCTTTCTCGCAGCGGGCATGAAGGCGGCTGGTTTGGGCCACGCGCTCATTTCCATTTTAACTCTGCATTTATGATACCCGACCAGGCCGGTTCAGGCGGAGCGAGGCGCGGCGGCGAGAAAAAATTCCGCGATTTACGGTGTACAATCTCGGTTTCTGCAACAATAACCTTGTTTAAGCCGAGCGCTACAACAATAACCTTGTTTAAGCCGAGCGCTACTGCCTGTCAGCCGTAATGTAAAAACAAGCCACGCCCGAAAATGATTTGAATCGGCAATCCCCGCATCATTTGCAGTACAATGTAGGGGGATTGCACACGATAATTTTTAGCGTCACTCGTTTTTGCGTTTTGGAATGCAGGCGGCGGCGAGCGGACGAAGAAAGCGGACTTGTGAGCGAAACGTTACTGGCGGGCGGGAAGGCGCGGAAACTCGGCGTGCTGTTCGTCAACACGCGCAGCGCGGCGGGCGCGGACGTCGCCGTACATCTGACCCTTATCGAAAATTTTGACCCGTCGGAAGTGCGCGTGTTTATCGCGACCAACCGGAACGCGGGCGACCTGGAACCGACGCTGGCGCGGCTGGCGCGCGTGCCGCATCTCAAAACCGTTGTTTGCGACCTGGGGCATGAGCTGAGCGGGAAGGGCGACGGCTGGGCGGGACGCCTGCTGAGCGCGGCGAAGAATCTGGGCGCGCTGGCCTCGCTCGCGCATTTGGCATGGTTTGTGCATTACCATAAAATAGACGTGCTGCACGCCACCGACCGACCACGCGACGCTCTATTCTCCACGCTGCTGGCCCGCCTGACCGGGCGCCGTAACATCATTCATTGTCACATCAAGTGGTTCGCCGGTATCGGGGGGGCGACCGATTGGGCGCTGCGGCGCTGCTCCGGCGCGCTGGCAATTTCGCGCTTCACCGGCGCGTCGCTGCGCGAGGGCGGCGTTCCCGAATCAAAAATTTACACGGCCCTGAACTCCATTGACGCGGCCCGCTTCGATCCGGCGCGCACGCCGCGCGGTCTGCTGCGGCAGCGCTTCGGGATCGGCGCCGAAACGCCGCTCATTGGCATCGTGTCGCGCGTCATGGTTTGGAAAGGGCATCTGGAACTGGTGGCGGCGCTGGCGCTGGTTCGCGCGGCGGTTCCCGACGCGCGTCTGGTGATTGTCGGGCAGGAAGATTTGTTTGCGGCGCAGGACGGCGAAAGCTACGAGGCGCAGGTGCGCGCGAAAATTACGGAACTGGGTTTGGAAGACAGGGTGCATTGGGCGGGCTGGCAGGGGGATATGCCGCAGGTGATGGCGGATTTGGACATTCTCGCCATGCCAAGCTGGGAAGAGCCATTCGGTCTGGTGGTGACGGAAGCGATGGCGATGCAGCGCCCGGTCGTCGGGTTCGCTTCGGGCGCGCTGCCCGAAATCATCACGAATGGCGAGGAGGGTCTGCTGGTTCCGCAGAAGAACGTGGCCGCGCTCGCCGAAGCCCTGATCGCCCTGCTGCGCGACCCGGCCCGCCGCGAAAACATGGGCCGAAAAGGCCGCGCCCGCGTCCTGCGCGATTTCACGCCGCAGCGACAGTGCGCCGAGGTCGTGGAAATCTATCGGCGCGTGCTGGCGGGGCAGCCAGACACCGATAAATCCGCTGCAGTGGAAAGCGCCGACGCGAAAACCGACCCGAAAGAGGTTGGCGGCGAGATTACGACGGCAGCCGAGATTTAGGCGCGGTTTAAGCCTGACCCGGAGCGCCGTCAATGCGTCTGGCCCGGTGAAATTCCGCGCGTGGGCAAAACGCCTTTTCCGCTGAAAGGCCAGGGACGCGGCTGATTTTGCGGCGACAACGAGTCGCAATGGCGCAATCAGGCGGATCGAACGGGGCGAATTGGAGCAGGGCGCAAGGACGCGGAGAACGAAAATGCTGGACAGTGTCGTTAGCAACTACAAAAAGTTAAAAGAAAATAACGCTTTCAGTCTGCTGGCGCATCCGAAAGTGGTGGCGAATTTCCGGCTCTGGAACCGGGAGCAGGCGGAACGCCCCCTTGTCATGCAAAGTACGCCGCCCGGCGTCGAAATCGAGATGACGAACCGCTGCAACCTGGCCTGTATCCAATGTCTGCGCTCGCTCGGTCTCAAGCCGTACAAACTCGGCGATATGGATTTCGAGAACTACAAAAAAATCCTGGCGCAGTTCCCCCACGTCATGAACCTGTCGCTCAACGGCTTTGGCGAGCCGATGATGTACAAAAACTTTTTCGAGGTTGTGGCTTATTCGCGCCGCGAACGCCCCTGGTGCAAAATCGGCATTTATACCAACGGGATGCTGATTGACGACGAAAAGGCGCACCGCCTGATGGACTGCGGTCTGACCGAACTGAATATCAGCATTGACGCGGCCACGCCCGACACGTACCGCAAAGTGCGGCGCGGCGGCAAACTGGACACGCTGCACGAGAACATCAAGCGCCTGCTCCGGGTGCGGCAGGAAACGCGCGCCCGCTTCCCGCTGATCGGCCTCAATTACGTCATGCTCAACGAAAACGAGGGCGAGCTGGTTCCATTTGTGGAGCAGGCCGCCGAGTGGGGCGTGGATTTCGTCAACTGCATCACCTATGCCGGATACGATTGGGGCTTCAAGAATAAGCGCTCGCCCGAAAACTACAAGCGCGAACTGGCCGCCGCCCGCAAGCGCATGGACGAGCTGAACGTGCGCTGTAAGTCATTCCCTGACGACGATATTTCGTGGAGCGACCCGTCGCGCCCGTTCGCCTGCCAGTTCTTCTGGGGCGAGAATTTCCGCGTCACCTATAAGGGCGATATCACGCTGGGCTGCTGCACGCCGTTCAAAGAGACGTACCGTTACGGCAACGTGCTGGAAGAGCCGTTTTCGGAAATCTGGAACAATGAGTTCTACCGCAAGAACCGCGAAATGGCGCTGCGCGGCGTCGCGCCCACCACGACCTGCGCTTCCTGCGACGCTTTCTCGAAAGGCTTCTTCGCGTCCCGCGACGAAACGACGCTGGGCTACGTGCCGCTGAGTTCGCTCGCCGCGACCGTGAAGTAGGGAAGCGTGAAAAAGACGCCGGCAAACCGCTGAATGAAAATTCTTACGGTCTGCGGCTTCATAAAGCCATCAAGCGCAGAACCCCGGTCACTTTCAGGCCGGGGTTCGATTTTGTTTTGGGCAGGAATTCGCGCCCTGAATACGGAAAAGACGCCTGTTCCGACGAAGTGAAAGTCGTTTCGAGAAAACGGACATTCATTTCGAGGGAACGAAAATTTTACGGGAGACAACCATGACAATAGCGACAGCGTCAAAACGGCGGGCGTGCATTGGAGCCAGTAGTGCGTTCGTCCTGCTCGGTTTGTGCCTGACATCCTTGCACGCCGCGCCGCGCGCGACCGGGCGCGACGGAAAACAGGAGGGCAAAAGCGCTCCGACAACCGCCAGCGCGCCGAAACCCCTCGTTCTGTTTTCGGGCCGGGCGGATCAGCTCGCCAAAAACTGGGTGAAGCGCGGAACCGACCAGCCCGCCGACTGGAAAATCGAAAATGGCGCGCTCATCACGCAGAACGGCGACATCGCTACCAAAGAGAAGTTCACCGACTTCATGCTGCACGTCGAGTTTCGCGTCCCATACATGCCGGAAGCGCACGGGCAGGAACGCGGCAACAGCGGCATCGGCCTGCAAAGCCGCTACGAACTGCAAATTCTGGATTCCTATGGCATCGCCGAGCCGGGCAGCGGCGACTGCGGCGCGGTGTACAGCCAGCACGCCCCGCTGACGAACGCCTGCAAGCCGCCGATGCAATGGCAGACCTATGACGTGATGTTTCGCGCGCCCCGCGTGGACAGCGACGGCAAAGTGACGGAAAAGGCGCGCATCACGGTGTTCCTGAACGGCATTCCGGTGCAGAACAACCAGGAAATAGACGGCCCGACCGGAATTCAGTACGGCGACAAAGTGGAACCGGGCGAACCGGCCCCGCTCGTCCTGCAATACCACCACAATACGGTCGCCTTCCGCAACGTCCGCATCACGCCGCTTGCGCTTCAGGGCGCGCAGCATTATTGAGAGGGAGCGGCGCGGAAATGAATGCCCGCGCTGAAACGCAAAGCCTGGGCGAACGGGAATAAATCCCCGTTCTGAAACGCTAGCCCGCCTGCGCGGGCTAAAAACGGGGCTGGCTGAATGCGCGCTTGCCCTCGTCTGCTTTCGCGGGTTGAAGGCGCTATCAGCCTATCCGATTGCGGTTATTTGGCCGGAAACGCTTTCGAACTGGAAGGCGGCTCTGGAAGCGTCACGAACCACCGCGACTATTGGCAGGGCTTCGGCGGGAATGCCGGTGTCCGGGAACCACGCGCGGCCTCTTTTCACCACGACAAACAAGCCCTCTTCATCTCCGACCGCCGTGAAATTATCGCTGCGGGAACGGTAGACTTCGACGTGCATCGCCGCCCGCGCCTGTTCCACGAACGACGGCACATCTTCAGCCACAATTCCGATTTCGCTGACGGACTGAAGCGCGCGGCTGTCGAAGGGCGCGGCGGAAGCATTTGGCAGGTCGTGGCGGGCGATAAGTTCGGCGATATTGCCTGCGGGGTCGGAGAAGTAGAGCGCGTGGGCGTTCCAGTCGTCGAAGCGGAATGTATCGCTGCCGTTGGCGTCACGCAGGAGAGGCGTTCGAGACGCGAGCCACGTTTTCGCTTCGGCAAACCGGTTTTCTGGAATGTTGAAGGCGAAATGATAGGCGCCCTGCCAGCCTGCGGGAGCCTGCCGAAACGCCAGCACGCTCCGCCCAACTTGCAATTCCAGAATATGCTCGCCGCGTTTGCGAACGGGCAGGCCGAGGGTCTCGTGATAAAAGTTGCATTGGCTTTGCAGGTCAGGGGCGAGCAATTGCAGATGTTCGATGATCATGGCTGGCCGTGTTTGCTTGGCGGCGCTGCGGGCTTTTCCAGAATGCAGCCGCTGGCGGGGGCTTCGGGGCGATAATAGGCCAACCGGCCTGCCGCACAGCACACGATGGAACCGAATTCGGCCTGCAGGACGGCTTCCACCGCCTGCTGCGAAGGAAGCGCCGCGCCGTCGAGTTCGCGCAGGGTGGAAAGAATATAAACCGGGTCGCCGGGCTTCATGCCCCGCGCGCAGAGCAAACGAACGACGCCCTCGGCGGAACGCTCATTGCCGGGTATCGGCTGCGCGAGGGCGGGGATAAAATCCAGGTTATGGTTCAGGCGGTCAAGAAATTCATGCCGCCGCCTGGGATCGGCAAGCATTTGCCGGTAGCAGTCGCGTCGTTGCGGAAGAACAAACGCTTCAATGAAGGCATTCTCCTGAGCGGCATCGGGCATTCTTGACCCCTTCCTTGTTATTTATGCTCGCTTGCTCGTTGGCCGGGCATGAATGTTCGTTCTGAAACGTCCCGCCCCCTTCGTGGCCTGAATGCAAAAATGCCAACCTAACGCTTTCGCTCCCCTCGCCCAGGCAGGGAAAGGGGCCGGCGGTGAGGGGAGACCCAAGCGAAAGATAAAAATCAGGACAAACCTGGCTCTTGCCTCCTATCGGCGGAGAACCGAAATCAGGCGTTTTCAGCATCAGGCAGTCTTTCTAGAGGCGTGCAGCCTGATTGCGTCTCGTTCACTTCTGCGGGCGCAAGCAGCAAACGGGAAGCGAAAAGGCTTCCCGTTCAGGGCTATTGTTAAAGCTCGATACGCGCCCGGTTTGCAGGAACCGGACGTAAGGCGCGCGAGTCTTGTGGCTGTTGCGTTAGACGCGCGTGCTGACCTCCCACACTACTTCGTGAATGCCTGCCTGGTGACGCAGAATCTGCGAGATGCAGTTCATCTCTTCCTTCATGTCCACGTTCGGATGGTCGCGCAGGGGGCGAATGACGCCCGTGATGTGAACGACATTGCCGTTCACGGTCACGTTGAGCAGGGAGGAGTCAATAGAGCGGCGGGAGATTTGCACGCGCGCCGTCTTTGCCAATGCCGCGAATTGATTCGCCATGAGAATGCTCCTTGACCGCGCGCCGCAGGGCGTATCGGGAGCGGAAACAACGGCGTTTCCGAACGACTTCCAACGCCGGAAGGCGCAGTCATTGTTCTGTTTCGCCACAAATTGTTATCTTCCTGCCCGCGACACAAAAATAAATAATTTGTGGATATACGGTAGTTGGGCAGGGAAATAGAAAAAGGGACGCTGCGACTGTAAAAGCCGCAGCGTCCCTTTGACATCTAAAAATAACAAGCGGCAATGCAAAAGTACGCCCGGTAGGATTCGGACCTACGGCCTCTTGCTCCGGAGGCAAGCGCTCTATCCACTGAGCTACGGGCGCGCGGGAAGTTTCCCTCTCTCTCCTAATATACCGCACCGCGCGCCGCTTGTCAATGTCAGGGGAGAAATGGAACGCCTTGCAAGCGTTCGCAATTCCTTAACGCGTTGGCTTAATGCGCGCCGGGCGTGACGCCGACCGTCGCGCCCGGCGCAGAGATCGCGCTGGACGGAAACGGCCTTGCGGCATTGGCCCCAACACCCGATGTTCCAGCCGTCGTCGCGGGAGACTTGCGCGGCTTTTTGCCGGCGGACTTTGCGGGCGCGGCGTCGGCTTTCACGACATACAAGGCGACGTCGCGCGAAACCGAGGGCGTCGTCAGCGTCAGGCTGTCCTTCGCGCCGGTAAGCGAAACCTCGCTGGCTTCCAGGGATTTGCCCGCGCGCGTGTCCCACCACGTCGCGCGATAGCGGCCCGGTTTCAAGCCCGCCAGACTGAGCCGCCCCGACGCCGGGGAACTTTCCTTGCCCACAGGCTTGTCCACGTTGGCCCGGTGATAAATCCAGGCGACGGCGTAATCGCGACCGACGCGGGCCTGCGCCGCCAGCGCGGGCGCATAGTTGGAGAACGCGAACTGCCGCGCCACAACCCAATCCGTCCCGGCGTTTTCAATCGTGATCGTGTGCGCGCCGGAGGGAACTGCGATTTGCAGCGCGCTGGCCTCGTCTTTCGGCGTGAAATCGGCGGGGCCGGACGCGAAATCCCGCTCCGTCGCCTTGCCGTCCACGCTTACTTTCAGGTGCGCGCCCGCCTTCGCGACCTGCCCGATTGTGAGCGTGAACGTTCCGGCCTGCGGATAATTCACCTGAAAAGTCAGCGGTTTGGGCATCATGTCGCGATGATTTTGCCCCTGGAGGAACGCCGGGAAGCGCTCCATTCCGGCGGGAACGCCGTTCGCCCCGACGACGAATTCATTCTGCGTGGCGGCAGTAAACCCGCCGCCCGCTCCAAAACGCAGGTCGGAACGCTGCGCGGTTTCGACCGTTGGCGCGACGGAAACCAGCCCGCCCTGATTGGCAAGCCCGGAAGCCGTCACGAATGCGGACGCGGCGGCGAAGTGCGAATACAAATCGCGCTTCTCGACGATGTCCCAATCCCAATATAGCGCCGCGCCGGTGGGATTGTGCATCAGGCTGGCCCACAGCCCTTCGTGCAGGGCGACGCCCTCGGTATCGGTCAGGTTTTGCGGCCCGAACTCGCCCAGCAGAGCGGGCTTGTCGCTGCTTTTGGGCTTCAACGCC
>JBBRNU010000128.1:0-9083 GCA_038230115.1 Chthonomonadales bacterium
GTCGCGCGTTCAGGGTGTGAGAGAATTGCGCGTCCGTAGGACGCCTGTTTTTTGTTGCCGGGGGTTTTCAACCTCCGGCAAACGCCGCGCTTTGTTGCCGGGGGCAACCGCCAGCAGGAACATGCAGCGACGGGGACGTCGGAGTTGGCATGATTCGCCCATAATTGGGCAGCGGACGCAGAATCCAGACGGGGCGCGCGGGATTGGGCGTCTGATACCCCGTTACGACCCACGACGTTTGGAAATTCAAGCAGCGCACGGGCGTGTAGCCGTCGGTCAGGCCGTCGAACGCGCCCGGCGCGGGGCGGGCGTCGGTCACAATTGCCGCGTAGGGATGACGGCGCTGCGCGTCGAGAAAACCGGGCGGCAGACGGCGCTCGGCCAGGAGCAGATTCATCAACGCCATGCTGTGGAAATGCGGCGTACTGGTAAACCCGCCGTGATCCAGACACAGCGTCGGCCCGGCGCGTTCCAAATCTCGAATTACTGCTGCGAACCGCGCGCCTGCGGCCCAATTCGCGGACGTTGGCAGCTGCGCGTCGGGCCGATAGGTCAGGACGACGAACTGCGCCGCGACGAGAAAATACAGCGCGGGCAGGGACAGACCGCTTTGCGGGCGCGTTCGTTCCCGGCGTCCCGCAAGCGCGCAGGCGGCAGCCCCTGAGAACAGATAACCCGGCATCAAAACGTTCTGGTCGCCGCCCCAGTGCGCCCGGCTGAACAGACTCGTCGCCAGCCCGCAGGCTGTCATCACGCCCAGGACGGCGTTTTGCGGAGGCTGGAACGCCTGCGCCGCTCTTTCCGCTTTTTCTTCATGGGCCGTCGCGGCGTTTTCCGGCGCGTCGCTCGCCCTTTTTTCGCTTCCAATTTCGCCCCGGCTTCGCTTCGGCCATGCCGTCAGCCCGATGATCGCCAGGGCGGGCGCGTAAAGCGGCAAGTCCTGCAGCAGATACTGCGCGGCCAAGCCCCTGGTCACGCCCTGCCCCAGCGGAACGCGAAACGCATAGTAGCCGAACCAGCCGCCGCTGTCCCAATTCAGCCAGACGACCGCGCCCAGACTCAGCCCGACCGCTGCGAACGCGAACGCAGCCCCGCCGCGCCACGCCCGATTCAAACCAAAGACGCCCAGACCGCCCGCGATGAACACCGCCGCCTGCTGCTTGGTCAGGAAAGACAGAAAAAACGCTAGGCCGGACAGCGCGGCCCAGGCGATCTGCCCGCGCGAATTCCGGGGCCGGGCGAGCGCGCGTTCCAGCCAAACCACGCCCAGCAGACAGAAGAAGAGGAATTGCGGGTCGAGCCATTCCAGGTCGTAGCGCGCCCCGGTGAAGCGATACGCGGCCAGAAACAGCCCGCCCGCCGTCAATCCCCAGCGCAGTCCGGCGTCAAATATTGGCGCGCGGGCGGTCTGCGTATCGGACGGGCGCGGCGAGGTTGAAACGTTGACCAGGCGGCGAACCCAGACGGTCAGCAGCGCGGCGCAGCCCAACGTGGCGGCAGTAGAGACGCCCCGCATCGCGAGAAATGAGACGCCCCCGGTCAGGCGCATCACGAGCGCGCAAACCCAGCAGTAGAGCGGCGTGTAGAAAAAGGGAATCCAGTCCGGGGAGGGCGCGACGTAAAGCGGCTGTCCGGCAAGCAGGCGGGCGCAAGGATCGCGCAATGCGCCGCAGTTCCAGTCCAATTCGTAAGGATAGCGGGCGCGCGCGAGGGCGATAAGCAGCCAGGCCAGACTCCAGAACGCGGCCAGTCCGAGCGTCAGCCCGCGCCAGCGCGTCAGGGAGGGAGAAAGGCGCGTGTCGGCAGCGGCGGAAAACGCAACAGGGGGAACTGAGGAAGGGGAAACAACGCGACCGGCCCGCCAAAACCAGCCCGCGCCCGCAAGGGCTGTCAGCAGCGCGAGGGCCAGCCGCGCCGCCATTGCCAGCGAAAGCGGCGGCATCAGCGGTTGATGAGATGGGCCAGATAGCCCGCCCCGAACCCGTTGTCAATGTTGACGACGCCCACGCCCGTCGCGCACGAGTTCAGCATCGTCAGGAGGGCGGCCAGCCCCTGAAAACTCGCCCCGTAGCCTACGCTCGTCGGCACGGCGATGACCGGACGCGCCACCAACCCGCCCACGACCGAAGCCAGCGCGCCCTCCATGCCCGCGACGACAATCAGGACGTTGGCGGCCTGCAACTGCGCCTGATGCTCCAGCAAGCGGTGAATGCCCGCCACGCCCACGTCGTACAAGCGTTCGACCGGGCTGCCCATTTCCGTCGCGGTTACGACGGCCTCTTCCGCAACCGGCAAATCCGCTGTTCCCGCCGACAGGACAAGCACGACGCCGGTCTTGCCGGGCTTTTCCGTTCCCTCGGTTTGGGTCGCCACCGTCTCCGCCTCAAAGCCAACCCCCGGCACAACCAGCATTCGCGCCAAGGCGTGATATTGCGCCTGGGGAAACGCGCGCTGCACGGCGTCGGCGACTTCGGGCGTAGCGCGGGAGGCGAGGGTTTTGCGGGCGTGGGGCGTCAATTTCGCCAGAATCGCGAGGATATGCTCCGTCGTCTTGCCGGGACAATACACGACTTCGGGGAAGCCGGTTCGCAGGGCGCGATGATGATCCAGCTTGGCAAACCCTAAATCCTCGAACGGCAGGGTTTTCAGCGCGGCCAGGGCGTCGTCCGTCGTCGTCGCGCCCGCTCGCACGCTTTCCAGCAGTTGTCGCAGTCTGGTCTCGTCCATGCCGTTACTTGACCCGCATTTCCAGCGCGGCGAGCGGAACCAGTCCGGGCCGGGCCGCAAGCGTATCGTTCATTTTGCCCGACCGATAGCCTTCCAAATCCAGCGTCACGTAGGTGTAACCCAATTCCTTGAAACGGGCATTGACGGCTTCGCGCAGTTCCACCAGACGCGGAATGTCGTTCGGCTCGACCTCGATGCGCGCGACCGTATCGTGATGCCGCACGCGAAATTGCCGAAAGCCCGACTCGCGCAGAAACTTTTCGCAGCCATCCAATCGCGCCAGCAGTTCCGGCGTAATCGTCGTGCCGTAGGGGAAGCGCGAGGACAGGCAGGCGAACGAGGGCTTGTCCCAGTTCGGCACGCCCAGATGCAGGGCCAGAGCGCGCACGTCGGCCTTGCTCATTCCGGCCTCGCGCAGGGGACTGCGAACGCCGCGCTCGCTCGCCGCCCGCATTCCGGGGCGATGGTCGCCGGGCTTGCCGTCGTCGGCGTGCGACCCGTCCACAATCCACGCGATGCCGCGCTCGCGGGCCACGTCCTGCAGCTCGCTGAACAGTTCGGTTTTGCAGTGGTAACACCGATCCGGCGTGTTGACCGCAAAATTCGGGTTTGCCAGCTCGTGCGTGCGGACGCGGGTTACGGTCACGCCCATCGCGTTGGCGACCGCCGTCGCCGCGTCCACCTCGCCCTGCGGAAACGCCTCCGAATCGCCCGTTACGGCGACAGCCCGATCCCCCAACACGTCGTGCGCCACTTTCAGGACGAGCGTGCTGTCCACGCCGCCGGAATACCCGATGACGCACTGCCCCATGTCGCGCAGGGTCGCGCGCAGGCGGTCGTATTTTTCAGCCAGTTCCGGCGACAGCCCCTCCGTCTGGGCCGCCTCGGTCGGCGGGTCGAGCGAAACAATAGCCATAATCTGAAACGCAGCCTCCAGCGCGCGAAATGACGTTCGGCGTAAGCGTACCAGATTATAACACGGATTGCGCGGCGAAACAATTCCCGCGCGCCCGAACGAGGTTTTCGACGCTTCGGGCGATCCAGGCAGGTCGCAAAGTCCTGTTGGTTCGTGAGGGCGATTTTCTGGACAGGACGGCCCGATTTGCGAAGCGGGACAAGCGCTGCAAACCGGGCCGTTTCGTGTCCATTTCACTCCGGCGCTTACCGCGCGGCTATTTTGGCGTTGGCGTTTGCGCCTGGGCGATGTCGCCCAAAAAGCCGTACAGCCCCATGTGCTGCCCGAAAATGGCGTTCATGCCCGGCGTCGTCGGGCGGTCTTCGTCGTGCTTGAGTTCCGCCGCGACCGCAATCCAATTCGTCGGGATCACGCCCGCCTGCGTCAGCCGCATCAGCGAGGCCATGTCCGCGGCGGGACTCCACGTTCCCGAAGCGTCCATGACGGCATAGACGTCATAACCCGCCTGCGTCGCGGCGAGCGCGGGGAAAACCAGGCAGACGTCGGTGGTGATCGCCGCCATAATCAGTTTTTTGCGCCCGGTCGCCTCGACCGCCTGTCGGCATTTCGGGTCTTCCCACAAGTTGATGGGCGAGCGGTCGTGGATTTCGTGGTCGGGGAAAAGCGCCTTGATTTCGGGGATCGTCGGCCCGTTGGGGCCTTTGGCCGACGAGGTGAACAGCACGGTCGGCAAAGCGAATTGTTGCGCGGTTTTGGCGAGCGCAATAGCGTTGTTCTTCAAAATCTGTTGATCCATGCTGTGAACGCCGAGAAACAGCCCGGCCTGATGGTCAATGAGCAGCATGGCGCAATTGTCGGGCGTCAGCGGCTCATAAAAGGCCGGGCGCGGCGCGGGCAGAGTCGTGTTTGGGGTGGCAGTCATAGCAAGTTTCCTTTGGCAGTTTCAAATCAGGATTGGGATGGTTCGGCGGGCGCGGGATTTTCCTCGCTCTGACGCAGCTTTTGCAGGAGCGCGCCGCCCTGATTGGCCGGGCCGAGGCTTTGCAGCGCGGCGGTCAAGTTGCAGACGAACCACAGCTCTTCCCACGTCGCGCCCGCCCGCCGCGCCGCTTTCGCGTGTTCCGAGGCGGCAGGGACGCCCTGCGCGAGGAGAACGGCGAAGCACATCAGTTGGATCGTTTTCGGGTCGAGGAGCGGCGCGTAGAAGACATGGGCGCGCACCGCTTCGAGTTCGCGCAGTCCTTCCGGGTCCACCTGTCCTGCAAACGCGAACTTCGCCTCCGGCAGCGGCGGCATCTCGCCGAAAAGCGACCCATAACTGTCGCGAAACCGCTGCAAATCGGGCGGCAGCGCGGGGTCGGGCGGGTTGGCAGGCGGCGTCTCATCGTTAGGCATGTGGTTTTCGCTCCTCGCTTTCGCGCTTATCTCGGCGTCGGCGGCCTGTCATCGCGAAGAGGCCGCTAACCGGTCATCATAAACGTATCCTCGCCGCAGTTATTCGAGCAGAGCCAGCATCGCGGCGGTATCCCAAACGAGAGAGCGGCAGTCCGCGCCCTTGCCGTCCCGCATCCGCCACAGTTCGACCATCAGCATATCGAGCGGCTTGCCCGTCGCCTTCGATTTCCCCTGCAGCTGCACATAAGCGACTACGACCTCGCCCGCATCGAGAAAGTCCTGCGGCGCGAACTTGAAGTCGTCCCACACGCTCGTCAAATCCTTGAACAGCCGCTGGAAGCCCTCATGCCCGACGTAGGTATCCTGGTAGGGCAGCGATTCCTGTTCATGCACGACGACGTTGGGATCGAGGCAGGCGAGCATGGCCGGAATATCGTTTCGGCCCGCCGCCGCATACATCGCCCGAATCATTTCCACGTTTTCCTGAGACACGTTGCGGCCCTCCCTTCGTTACTTTGTTTCTGTCTGCCCGGCGCATTGGAGCGCGGCACACCGTCCTGCGTCCCGATTTGCCCCGTAAGTGAACGACAGACGCGCTATCATACGCGATAGGAGCCGGGCGCGTCTATCAAAATCCTGCGGTTTGCGAAAATCGTCCGGCAGGGGCGTACTGACCGGGCGTGACGCCGACCAGCCGCTTGAAATGCCACCCGGAATGGCTTTGCTGCGCGAACCCGGTTAGGGCCGCGACCTGCGCGAGCGGAACGACCCCCACAATCAGGCGCTTGGCCCGGTGAATGCGCGCCTGCGTTTGATATTGGTGCGGCGGCATCCCGACGGCTTTGCCAAATGCGCGGCAGAAATGATACTCGCTCAATCCGGCGGTCTGAGACAGCGCGGCGAGGGAAACGTTTTCCTCGCAGTGCGCGTTTAGATAGTCGCGGGCGCGGAACATCGCGCGGGACGAGGCGGAAACGGCAGGAGGGGCGGGCGGCGCTTCCGTCCAGCGCGTCACCAGCCGGGACAGCGCGGCCAGCAGGCGCGAGTCCTGCTCCAGGCGAGATGCGGGATCGCCCAAAGTTCGATGCAGGCGCAAAAACGCCTCGGCGAGCGCCGGGTCGCCGATGGTCGGGTCGGGCAGGAAAGGCAGGCAAACCGGGCGCTCCGCGATCTGCGCGGCCACCTGCTGCATTCGCGCCGAGGGAACGTACAGCGCGTGAAAAACGCTGGCCTGCGGGCGAACGCGCAGGTCGGGGCTGGAATGCACCTCGCCGGGATGCAGCACGCCCACGCTGCCGGTCGGAACGTGATGCCTGCCCCGGCGATACGCATAGTTGGAGGGGTCGGTGACCGAATAGGAAATTTGATATTCTTCGTGGGCGTGTTTGGAGAGGGAGTTGGTCAGTTCCGCGCCCAAAACGTGCGTTTCGAGCAGAAGGCCGTCATATTGCCAGGCGTGGATGCGATGCTGAGTCGGGCCGACCGGGGCCAAATCGGTGAGCATAGACGAGCGGCTCCTTTGTTAGTGTGGCGGACGAAGAAAAACAATTCTCATCGATAGTACGCCCCGATTTATTTTTCTTCTTCATTCAGCCCTGTCGGGGGGGTAGGCGGCTGAAATCGTTACACACTCACGGAATTGGAAACGCGCTCGTCAAGTTGGCTTATCGAAGCGAAAGGAAGCAGGGAGGAAGGAAGCCGGGCAAGAAGGAGTCGGCGCGGACGGTCGGGAAATACTCCCCGTCACGGCGCGCGTCGTGAATTTCTACGGAAGAAGCGGAGGAAGCGGAAGTTGATAGATGCCATTCGGCGGCCCGGTCTGGCCTTTTGCGTCCTGACTCTTGTTACGCTGACCGTCTCCCTGTTTTTGACTTCGGCGCTGGCCGGGCCGCCCAAAACCAGGAAAGCCCCGGCGAAGAAGACGCCCGCCAAAAGCGCGGCGCAGCCTGCGGGCAAAACCGCCGACCCCGCGCTCGTCGCGGAAGGCAAAAAACTTTATGCCGGCAACAGCTGCGGGGCGTGCCACGCGATTGCGGGCGAGGGCGGCAAAACCGGGCCGGAACTGACGAAAGTCGCCGCCCAACCAAGCCACGACGCCAAATGGCTCGAAACCGCCCTTGTAAATCCCAAAGCCCATAATCCCGCGTCGGCCATGCCTTCCTACGCCGACCGTCTGAAGGGGCATGACCTGACCGCGCTCGTCGCCTATCTCTCTACGCTCAAAAAGTAACTTGCGATCATGCTCGAAAACAGCCTTCCCACTTTTGCGCTCGACGCGCCGACTTTGCAGAACCCCGACGTTTCGCTGCGGCGCGAATGGCTGGTCACGAACGGTTTGGGGGGGTACGCCTCCTCCAGCGTTGCGGGAGCCAACACGCGCCGCTATCATGGCCTGCTGGTCGCCGCGCTCGCCCCGCCGCTCGGTCGCGCCGTGCTGTTGTCGAAACTGGAAGAGACCCTGCAGATCACGCCCCCCGGCGGCGGCCCGGCCCAATCGTTCGCGCTTTCGGCCAACCTCTATCCCGGCGTGACGTACCCGACGGGATACGAAACGCTGGAATTGTGGACGAACGCGCCGATGCCGACCTGGGTCTGGTCGCCGATTCCGGGCCTGCGCTTCGAAAAACAAGTCTGGATGGCGCGCGAGCGCAACGTCACGTATATCGCCTATACCCTGCGCGCCCTTCCGACCGGCAGCGCGGCCCTGCTGAACCTGGTTCCGCTCCTCGCCTGGAAAGATTACCACAGCGAAATGCGAGCCTATCCCGGCGACCTCCACGCCACGTGGTCGGCTCCGAGCGAACCCGGCAGGCTTTCCGTAACGCTGCCCGGCGTGATGAACGTGACGCCGCGCCCCCTCAGCCTGCAGTTGTTCGTTTTGGAGGAAGACGGCGCCCCCTTTCCCAACGCCTGGTTCACCGCGCAGCCGGACTGGTATCGCCGCTTCCAGCATCCACGCGAACGGGAACGAGGCCTGGATTACGAGGAAGACCTGTACACGCCAGGCGCGTTTTCGGCCCTGCTGCAAGTCGGGCAAACGCTCGTCGTCGCGGCCACCGTCGTCGGGGCCGACGCCGAGGAAGAATCCATTAGCGAGATCGAGCCGCCCCGAACCTCGCGCGCCGGGCGGATCGCGCGGCAGGCCGAACTGATCGAGAACGCGGGCGCGGACGACGCTTTCGCCCAGGCGCTCGCGCTTGCCGCCGATGCGTTTGTGGTTCCGATTGCAGGCGGACGCGTCACCATTATCGCCGGGTATCCCTGGTTCGCCGATTGGGGCCGGGACACGATGATCGCCCTGCCCGGCCTGTGCCTCGCGACCGGGCGGGCGAAGATTGCGCGGGCGATCCTGGCGTCTTTTGCCGCCTTCGTCAGCGAGGGGATGCTGCCCAATCGCTTCCCGGATCAGGGCGAGACGCCGGAATACAACACGGCGGACGCCACGCTCTGGTATTTCGTCGCGATTTACCGCTATATCGAGGCGACCGACGATCTGGCGTTTCTGCGCGAAACGCTCTGGGATACGCTCGAAGACATCGTTCGCTGGCATCAGACGGGAACGCGCTACAACATTCGCGTGGACTCCGCCGACAATCTATTGTACGCCGGGCAGGAGGGCGTGCAGTTGACCTGGATGGACGCCAAAGTGGGCGATTGGGTGGTGACGCCGCGCATCGGCAAGCCTGTGGAAATCAACGCGCTCTGGCATAACGCCCTGCGAACGATGGCCGACTTTGCCCGGCGTTTGGGCGATGACAAAACCGCGAAACGCTACGCGCAGGTCGCTCTCGCGACCGCCCGGAGCTTCGCCGCCCGCTTCGCCCGCCCGGACGGTTACGGTTTGTATGACACGCTGGACACCCCGCCCGCCCGCGAGCCGGATATGTCGGTGCGCCCGAACCAGATTTTCGCCCTGAGCCTGCCGTTCGCGCCGCTCGAACCGAAGACTCCTCTGGCCGCATCTATCGTGCGGGCCGTGCAGGACGAATTGTACACCGAGGCTGGCATTCGCACCCTGTCGCCGCACGACACGCAATATTATCAC
>JBBRNU010000129.1:0-9059 GCA_038230115.1 Chthonomonadales bacterium
GCGGACGCGGTGGGCGCGGGCATGTTGGTACAGGCGCGCCAGGGCGTTTTGTTCGTCTTGGGTGAGAGCGGGTACGAATTTCATGCCCACAGTGTACCCGCAACGCAAAATACCCGATTACTTTTGCACGATTACTTAGACGCCCATCTCGCCTACCACTGGCGGCATTCCCCCCCTGTCCTGCAAAATCAACGCAAAGGAAACAATCCATGAGCCAACGCAACACCGTCCAGGAACATTACAGCATCCCGGAAATGTCGGCCCGAATTGAGAACGCTCTGCTGCAAGCGGGGTTGGGTTCGGGAAAGATTGACTGGCCGGACCTGGCCGCGCTCGATCAGTTCCACACGCGCGGCCTTGCAGCGACCAGGGAACTGGCCGACGGTCTTGGCCTGGTCGAGGGGGACAGCCTCCTTGATGTCGGTTCCGGGCTTGGCGGCCCCGCGCGTTACCTCGCCGCCGTTCACGGCTGTGACGTCACCGGCATCGAACTGACGCCGCAGTACGTCGAGATCGCCACGATGCTTTCGCAACGCACAGGGCTTGCAGAGCGCACCCGGTTCATCCAGGGCGACGCGCTCGATATGCCGTTCGCGCCGGAAAGCTTTGACCACGCCTGGACACAACACGTCACTATGAACATCCGGGACAAGGCAAATCTGTACCGGGGAATTTATCGCGTACTCAAGAAAGGCGGGCGGCTGGCTATCTACGATGTCCTGAAAGGCGAGAACGAGCCAGTGATCTATCCGGTTCCCTGGGCGTTTGAACCGACCATCAGTTATCTTGTCTCACCTTCTGAAATGAAGCAGGAGCTGGAAAGTGCGGGCTTCCGTTTGGTTTCAGGGGCCGATACCACAGAACTGGCGCTGGCATGGTTCGGCGAGATGCAAAAGGCGACGCTGGCAAACCCGTTGAGCCTGGGCGCGGTGATCGGGCCGGAAATACAGCAGGCGGTAGCAAATCTTGGCCGCAATTTGAAAGAGGGGCGTGTGCGCGTCGTGCAGACCATCATGGAGAGGGATTAAAATCAGGTACGCCTGCGTGACTGCCCTTCGGCGCTTCCCACGAGAAACACGGCAGGGCTATCCCACGATATTATCCGGCGTGTTCATTGCGGAGGCAAGGTGTTACGCTCTCAGCCGCGCCCGTTCCGGCGACGCGGTGACAACCCCGCCGACTTGGGCGGGCGCGGCGATATGCTCCCTGCCGCTTAAATAGGAGCCGGACGGATGAAGTTCCTTTCCGCCCGTTTCCGGCGCGTCGTCAATCCTCTGAGTCTCGCGCGAATTGGATCAGGTTCGTGTGGAAGGTCGAGCCGCCGCCCATGTCCGTCAGCCGGTCGCTCGTAAGCGCGTTGACGTTGCGATTGTCGGGGCTGTCGCGATGCCACCAGAGCGACGGCGACCACGCCACGCCCGGACGTACCTGCTCGCTCACGACGGCCCGCAGGCGAACCGTTCCGCGCCGGTTCCAGACCCGCAGCAGGTCGCCGTCCGCAACGCCGCGCGCTTTGGCGTCGTCGGGATGCACCCAGATACGCGGCTCCTTTTCGCCCTTTTGCAGCGAGGGCAGGTTGCTGAAGGTCGAGTTCAAGAAATGATGCGCGGCGGGCGAGAGCAGATTGATCGGAAACTCGCGCGCCAGGTCGGGGTCGCCTTCGGCGCTTTCCGGGTTCGGCTCGTAATTGGGCAGGGGGTCGTAGCCGTCGCGCAGGGCTTTTGCCGAATACAACTCCGCCTTGCCCGAAATCGTGCGAAATGTCGGGTCGTCGGCGAACGGAACGTAGGGCGTCGTGGGCGTTTGCAGGCGGGCGAAGCCGAATTCCTGAAGACGCTCATAGGTGACGCCCGCCAGATACGGATGCTCGCTGGCAAGCGCGCCGCGAATCACGTCTTCTGCCGTCTCGTCGAAGACCGGGTCGGCGTAGCCCATCGCTTTGGCGAGCGCGTTCAGCACGTCCAGATTGGCGCGCGACTCGCCCAAGGGCGCTATCGCGGGCTGGCACAAATTAATGTACAGATGCCCATACGCCCGCATCAAATCCAGGCATTCCATTTGCGTCGTCGCGGGCAGGATCAGGTCGGCATAGCGCGCCGTATCGCTCATCATCTGCTCGTGAACGACCGTGAAGAGGTCGGTTCGCCGCAGCCCCTGCAACACTAAATTCGCGTTAGGCGCGACGGCAGCCGGGTTGGAATTGTACACGTACAGCGCGCGGATCGGCGGCCCGTCGGCTTCCGTCAGCGCCTTGCCTATCTCGTTCATGTTGACGGCGCGCGGCAGCGAACGCCCCCATTTCACGTCGCTTTCGTCGTCGGGCGAGTGCGCCAGGTCGGGCCGCTTGACGCTGCGCCAGTTCAGCGGAAAGTGCGCGCTCGTGGAAAGCAGCAGGCCGCTGGCCGGTTTGCCCCACGCCCCGATGACGGCGGGCAGGCAGGCGATGGCGCGGATCATGCCGCCGCCGTTGCCGGTGCGCGACATCCCGTAGCCAAGCCGAATGGCCGAGGGCGTTTGCGTGGCGTAGGCGCGGGCCAGCCGAACAATCTCTTCGGCGTCCAGACCCGTAATCGCCGCCGCGCGCTCCGGGGGAAACTCGGCGCAGCGGTCGCGAAACGCCTCCCACCCGACCGTATGCGCCCGCAAAAACGCCGCATCGTGAAGGTTTTCGCTGAAAATGACGTGCGCCATGCCGAGCGCGAGGGCCGCGTCGGTTCCCGGTCGCGGCTGCACGAACCAGTCGGCGGCGTTCGCGGTGCGCGTCTTGAACGGGTCAATCACGACGAACGTCGCGCCCCTCGCCTGCGCCTGCCGCATGAAGGGCATCTGATGGACGTTCGTGCTGGACAGGTTGGTTCCCCACGCGATGATGAATTTGCTACTGGCAAAATCTTCGGGGTCCATGCCGCCCGTCGGCCCATACACGTATCCATAGCCCGCTTCCGCCGCCGCCGAGCAGATGGTACGCAATAAGCGGCTGGCCCCCATGCGGCTCCACAGTCGGGCGTCGCAGGCCGACATATTGACTACGCCCATCGTTCCGGCGTAGGAATAGGGCAGGATCGCTTCCGGCCCGCTTTCGCGAATGATAGCCTTCCAGCGCGTCGCGATCTCGGCAATCGCCTCGTCCCAGCCGATGCGCGCGAACTTCCCCTCGCCCTTCGCCCCGACGCGCCGCATCGGATACAGCAGGCGGTCGGGCGAATAGACGCGCTCCTCGTAATGGGCCACTTTGCGGCATAAATTGCCCTGCGTGTAGGGGTTGTCGGGATTGCCCGCCACGCGCAGCAGCCGTCCGTCCTCGACCGTCGCAAGCATCGAACACGTATCGGGGCAGTCATGCGGACACGCGGTTTTTATGATGGCGCTACTCATAGCGGCACGGCCTCCCGAAACAAACGGTTTAGCGGCAAAGTGAAGCCGGGCAGAACGTCTTCGCCGGAAAGCGTATCCCCGGCGGCGAGCGTTTGGGGGGCGACATTAGCGCGATGCACGGTCAAGACCCGCGCCGCCGGATCGAGCGCCCACACGAGTTGTACGCCCGCCTGAAGCCAGCGCGCCACTTTGAGGGCGACTTCGGCGCGGGTATCGCCGGGCGAGCGGGTTTCGACGACCACATCGGGCGCGAGGGTAAGATACCCTTTGGGCGGAATGGCCGCGAGTCGGGCGCGGGCGACAAACGCGAAGTCCGGGGCCAGGACCGTATCCGGTTCCTGTTCAATCGTAAATCTTGTTTCCGCCGCGAAGCATTCGCCCAGATCGTTTTCCTCGACGAACAGCGCGATGGGCGCAGACAGGCGCATGGTTTTATTGCCATGCTCCGCGCTGTTGTTGGGCATGACGCGCAATTCTCCCCGCACCAGTTCATAGCGCGCCTCGGAAGGCAGCCGCTCCAGTTCCTGCGCCGTGTAAATGTCGCCGACCAACTCGGATGGCGATAGTACGCGCCCTTCCTGCAAGCGCATCGTTCATGCTCCCGTCTTTCTGTTCCTGACCGGAAAACCGATGGAGCGTCCTGCCGGTACGCTTTGCACGGCGAAATCTTGTCCGGCGCAAAATCATTATACCAACAAAAGCCCGGTTCGTTCTCCCCAGCAATTCGGCGCGGGCGAAATCAATACAGACTGGAACAACTGGGACGTTCAGGGCAGGAAATGAGCCTGCTGTAGAGGAACTTGGCTCCTATCTTGCCGTTTCAGGCTTTCGACGACTTTTTCGCCTGTATCCGCCGAATTTGCACATTCGCCCGACGGCCTGCCGCAGTCGCCCGGAAAGGAAAACTTTTATGCTTCGCCCGATGCTTTGCCTCTTCCTCCTGCTGTCTGCTCTCCTGCTGCCCGCTTCGCTGACGCGCGCCAGCCAGACACCCGCAATGGACGCGAAACCACAGGTGATTTTTCTCTGGCCTGCGGGCAGCGTCACCTTGCAGGGGGCCGGGGAAAAAGAAATTACCGCCCCGCCCAATCCGCAACCGGGCCAGCGCGTCAACTCCATCAAGAATGTGCATAACCCCTCTATCGAAGTGCATCTGCCGCCCGCCGACAAAGCAACCGGCGCGGCGATCATCGTGGCCCCCGGCGGCGGGCATCAGCAGCTGGTATGGGCATCGGAAGGAACCGACATCGCCGACTGGCTCAACGGGCTGGGCGTGGCCGCCGTCATCCTCAAGTACCGACTGGCGCAAACGCCGGGCTACCATTACACCGTCGAGGGCGACGCGCTTCAGGACACGCAGCGGGCGGTTCGCATTGTGCGGGCGCAGGCGAAAGAGTGGGGCGTCAATCCCGCCCGCGTCGGCATCCTGGGCTTCTCGGCAGGCGGCGCGCTGGCCGCCCTCGCCGACATTCGTTTCGACCGGGGCAAGCCCGGCGCGTCCGATCCCATCGAGCGCGAAAGCTGCCGCCCGGATTTCGTGGGCCTGGTGTATGCAGGCTGGGCGCCGATGGATATTACGGCCCCCAAAGACGCTGCGCCCGCCTTTCTCACCAGCGCGGGCAGCGACGACACGTTCCACGCCAAAGAAACGGTGGAATTTTTCAATTCGCTGTTCAACGCCGGGGTTCTCGCCGACCTGCACATTTACGCGCACGGCGGACACGGCGGCGGCATCCGAAGCCGAAACGGGATTCCGTTCGGAACCTGGCACGTCCGGTTTCAGGAGTGGCTCGCCGATTTGGGGATGCTGAAGAAAGGGTAGCGGATTTAGGAAGAACCGGCTGACGAAAAAAGCCGCAGGGGGTAGAGAGAAAAGCGCAGCGAGGCGCTGCAAAAAGCGTGGCGGGCCAACCGGGTCGGAAGACAGGAACCGGGAGGATAGGGAAATGGAAGCGTCATCGGGCTGGCGTTCAGCGGGGCAGCGCGACCTGTATTTTTACGCCGCAGCCCGGCGCGCTTTCGATTGTCAGGGAGCCGTCGAGGCTCTGGGCGCGTTCGCGCATGGCCTGCATTCCGAACCCTTCCGCCTGCGCGCCGGGCGCAAACCCTTTGCCATCATCGCAAATTGAGCAAGTGAGGCGGCTGCGGTCGGTCGTAATCAGCGCCACCTCGATGCGCCCGGCCTGCGCGTGCCGTGCCGCGTTCGTCAGCGCCTCCTGCACGATTCGCAGCAGCCCGAAAGCCGCCGCGGGACGGAGCCGCCAGTCGTCGCCCTCGGTCGTGAACGAAACCGACAGCCCGGTTCGCTCGGCAAAACGCCCGATGTGGCGGCGCAGGCGGTCGGGCAGCGTTTCGCCCGTATCGGCGTCGGTCTCCCAGGGGCGCAGGTGAAAGGCCAGGTCGCGGCTCTCGTTCCAGGCGTTTCGCAGGGCCGGAACCTCCTCCCGCAGAATGGCCTCGGCTTCTGTCGGATTTTTTGTCAGCAGCCGATGGCACAGTTCCAGCCGCAAAATCACGCTGACAAGCGCGTGGCCCAGGCCGTCATGCACCTCGCGGGCGATGCGCGCCCGTTCCTCGCCGGTCACCACCTGCTCGTGCAGCGTTTGCAGCTCCCGACTGCGCCGTGTCGCATTTTCGCTGATGCGCCGCCCATACGCCCCGATCACAATCAGGAAAAACAGGCGGGCCAGCATTGTTGTCCCATAGGCGAAAGCGTCGGAAGCGGGCGCGGTCAGCTGCTGCGGGAGCGTCGAGGCGAGGTAGGCGAGGGCGATGACGAACGAAATCAAGCGCACCTGACGCGGCGGCGCGTACATCGTTTCCGACACCATAATGACAAAATACAGCAGCCACAGGTCGCTGACAACGCCTTTCGTCAGGCCGACCGCCAGCGAAATCAGCCCGATGTCGAAAAGGTTGAAGGCCCAACTCAACGCGCCCGAAATCGCGCCGCCGCTGCGATAGGCGCAGGCCGAGCGCAGCGCGCCGCTGGCGACGCCCAGCGCCAGAACGCCCCACGCCCCCCAGAGCGGAACCAGCAGCAGATGCCGCGCCTGCGCGATCGGCACATAGGCGGCGGTGAACGCCAGGCTCATCCACAGATATTTGCCCATCTGCCACATCTGCCGCCGCGTTTCCACCATCCGCCAAAACTCCCAACTTTCCGTCCAGCGCCCGAATGCGTAGCGGGCAAGTCATTTTCAGCGTAACAAGAGAACGCGCCTTTTCAAGTTGGCAGCGGCGGAAGAGTTCCCATTCCGCTATTTCCGCCCGTTCCTGCCAGCGTAAAATCAACCGGAAGGCGCGCAGCTCTGACAGAATTGCGGCGCAAACATCCGCTCAAACGCGGTTTCGCTCCGCTTCCCAAGGCGTCGCTCTGGCGAACGCATCCGTAAATTCCCGAACCGATGCATACCGTTCGGAACGCGCCGGATAGGTGGCGCGGGCGAGCAGAGGCGCCAGCGTATCGGCAAGTTCCGGCAAGGTCAGCAGAACGTAGCGTCCCAGATTGAAAACGATTGTCCGCTGATCAAGCCAACTGCCACGCAGAAACTCTTCGGGAGCCATCAGCCGCGACGATCCATAGTTGGCGTCCATTTCAAGCGTGAAGCCCTCTCCCTTCCGGCACAATTCCCAATCGAAAAGCCAGATTCGCTTCAGGTCGAAGTTGTAGAGCATATTCCCCTCGTACCAATCCACAATCATGAATCCAGCGTCGCTAATGGCGGCAAGCGCCTCTATAATTGCGGCAGCCGTGTCCATTCGCTCGGAAAGCGGCAGCGCTTGAAAGCGGCCCCGCGTCGCCATCGGCCCCAGATTTTCGCCCTCCACCCGGTCATAAAGTAACAGGGTTCCTTCCTGGCAGGAAACCGTTTGTCGCAGCGGGATGATTGCCGGATGCAGGCTTCCGCCCGCGATGGCAATTTCGGTCGCGGCGCGTGTCGCTTCAAATTCTGGCGGGTACAACTTGAGGAACATTTCCTGGCCTGCGGCGGAGGCAAACCA
This sequence comes from Chthonomonadales bacterium, assembly GCA_038230115.1. Taxonomy (GTDB): domain Bacteria; phylum Armatimonadota; class Chthonomonadetes; order Chthonomonadales; family Chthonomonadaceae; genus JBBRNU01. Next base: position 7,381 of record JBBRNU010000129.1, read on the forward strand.
GGCGCTAGTCTCCGGGCTGTCCTTTGTGATTGGCGTGACGTTCTGCAGATTTTGCGCCTCAAACCAGCGCGCCAGGCTCGGCGCCTCGGAAAGTTCTTGCACTGCGTTTAGCCTTTGGGCCGCTTGAAATTTCGCATTCCGTCTTGCGGGGCGAAGCCGCCCATTTCGGGGCGAAGCCGCCTGGTGCGCCGGGCTTGACTGCCCGTCCCCTTACTCCACCGCCGGGGTGCGGAGGGCGAAGGCGTACCCGGCGATAGTCGGGTCGTTGGCGAGCAGGACGAAATCGGCGCGGGCGTCCCGACCGGGCCGGGCGCGCAGGGTCAGCGTGTGCGCGCCGCGCGCGAGGGCGACGGTTCCGCTCAGAAGGGTTTGCCCGGCTTTCGCGTTCAGGGGCGCAAGCGGCTGGCCGTCGAACAAAACGTCGAGCGGTTCCAGCCGGTCGCCGCGCACGCAGCGCACGTACACGGCGTAACGGCCTGCCGTTTCCGCGACGAAGCGCGTGGCGATGGACGCGCCCGGATTGAGACGCACGCAGGTCGGGCCGCGTCCCGGACTGCAATCGGCGCGGGCGAGCGGCTTGAGCAGGCCCAGGTCAGTAAATTTTTCGCACTCGAACAGCAGTTCCTGCGGCGGCGGAGCCAAGTTGATTGCGGCCAGACTGTGCGGCTCCAGGGTCAATTTCCAGGTCGTTTCGGCGGGGATGGCAACCTCGCCGCGCCACTGCGCGAACGCCGACGCAGGGATCGTGACCGTTTTCGTGACGGGAATGTCTTTCGGGTTGTAATAGAGGATTTTATCGGTAAACAGCGTGGCGTACACGCCGTCGAAAGCGTTGTCAATCGGCAGGGCGTTGCGGCGACCGGCGTCCATCTGACTCAGGTTGTACATGGCGCGGCGCACAACCTCGACATAGCCTTTCAGCAGAGCGCGCGTGGCCGGGAAATAGACCGTCAAGCCTTTCCCGTAGCGGCGCGTCCAATCCGTGTTCAGGCGGCCCAAATCCAATTCGCGCCGGATCGCGCCGGGCGGAAGCGCGCTGTCGCCAAGAGCCGCCGTCTCCTGCTCCACGACCCGGATTTCCTCGATGCGCGCCCCGACCTGCCGCGCGTCCAGGGCGCCCGCAATCAGTTTGCTGGGCTGAAACGTGTCGGATTGAAAGGCGAGCGTCGCCAGAGGCTGCCCGTCTAAGGCGTCGAGCGCGAGCGGAAAGCGATACGTCACGTCGCCGGGCGCGTCGAGCGCGCCGACCTGCCGCCCATTCACCAGCACGCGGCGGTTGAGCGCGGCGGCTTCCTTGGGCAGCGACGCGCGAATGATGAGGGTATATGCTTTGTCCGGGTCAACGGGCAGGCGCACCGTCGCGTTCGCGCCCGTCCAGCGCCGGGCCGCGCCGTTTTCGGTTTCCGGGTCGTACCAGTCGCCGCCCAGATAATCGGCGGTTTCGGGCTGCCCCATGCCCAGCCGATACTGCGCGGGAACCAGCCCGGCGTAGCGCTCGGTCACTTTGGCGCGGGCCAACTGCTGCACGTACCCGAACATTTCGCTGAACCACGACGTATCGCCCTCGAAGGTTGTCACTTTGCCAAAGTCGTAGGCCAGGAGAACGCCGCCATCGTTGACCCAGGCGCGGATTTTATCGAGCGTGGCGGCGTCGGCGAGCGTTCCTTCCCACAACACCA
>JBBRNU010000130.1:0-9025 GCA_038230115.1 Chthonomonadales bacterium
CCAGATACACATAAGCGTCGAGGTGAGCGAAGGCCGTCGCCGGGGCCGGGTCGGTCGGGTCGTCGGCGGGAACATAAATCGCCTGCACCGACGTAACCGAACCCTTTTTCGTCGAGGTAATGCGCTCCTGCAGCTCGCCCATTTCCGTGCCGAGCGTGGGCTGATAGCCGACGGCGCTGGGGATGCGTCCGAGCAGGGCCGACACTTCGGAACCGGCCTGGGTAAACCGGAAGATGTTATCTACGAAAAGCAGCACGTCCTGACCTTCGGTGTCGCGGAAATATTCCGCAATCGTCAGGCCGGACAGCGCCACGCGCAGGCGCGCTCCCGGCGGCTCGTTCATCTGTCCGAAGACCATAGCGGTTTTCGCGATAACGCCCGACTCGGTCATTTCCAGCCACAGGTCGTTGCCTTCACGGGTTCGCTCGCCCACGCCCACGAAAACGGAAAAGCCGCCATGCTCGGTCGCGATGTTGGTAATCAACTCTTGAATCAGAACCGTCTTGCCCAGTCCCGCGCCGCCGAACAGCCCGATCTTGCCGCCTTTGAGGAAGGGCGTCAGCAGGTCAACAACTTTGAGGCCGGTTTCGAGGACTTCCTGCGCGCTGCTCTGCTCGGCGTAAGTAGGAGCGGAACGATGGATCGGCGAGAAATGCACGGCGTTGATCGGGCCACGCTCGTCAATGGGCTGACCGAGCAGGTTAAGAACGCGGCCCAGCACTTCGCGCCCGACCGGAACCGAAATCGGGTGGCCCGTGTCGTTGCCGGGCATTCCGCGCACCAGACCGTCCGTCGTGGACATGGCGATGCAGCGCACGACGTCGTTGCCCAGATGTTGCGCGACCTCGACCGTCAGATCAATGCTGCGCGCCGGGTCTTGAATCGTGACGGCGTTATTGATGGAGGGCAGCTGGCCCGCCTCGAAACCCAGGTCAACGACCGGGCCTTGCACCTGAACGATATGTCCGGTTGCCATAATGAACCCAACTCCTTTGTAGTGATTGTTCGGGAGCCGCTCGCGAGTCGCCTGCGGGCGGCGAAGGGGCGCAAGCCGCGAAAGTGCAAAATTTCACAAAGCCGCAAATGAAGGCGTTTGACGGGGATATTTTAGCAGTTTTGCGCGGGCAAAAGCAAGAGCGGCGGCGAGTTTCAAACGGGAGGCGAAGTTTGCAGCGAGCTTTTGTGCGTTCAGCGCTTACCACGTAAGGCCGTCAATATGCCGTCAATGGAATGTCGCTTTGACACGCCGGTTTGCCGGAATCGTTATAAAGACGAAACCCCTGGCAATTTCAGGCCGCGATTTTTATGGAACCGACCTGAGTAGACGGCTCAGGGATGGGTATGCCCGCTTCTTTCAGCGTCGCCAGATAACCGGTGATCGCGTCGTGAATTTGCGTTCTGGCTTCTTCCAGCGTATCGCCGGTAGTGACGCAGCCGGGAAGGTCGGGAACGTAGGCTCCCCAGTTTTCCTCCCCTTCGCCCCCGCGCTCATAAATGACGATGTATTCTCTCATTCCAGTGAACTCCAACCGGCCTGACGCTTGACGCTCCCAAGCGTCCCGTTGGAATATCTTTACTGCCATGCATCGGGACAACCACAATACCTGGTCTCAGAGGATGGCGAAAAATAAGATGACCGGCGGTTTGCCGCGCTTCGCGCCAACCCTCTGCCAATAATCTGTTGACCACTTCCCGCGCCGTCATCTGTCCCTGCTTTCCGCTGAATCATCCCGCGATCTCGAAGAGCGCTAGAAACCGGGCTGCAAACTGCCCTGTCAGCGGGCGGCGCGGAGTCGGGAGACGGCGGGCAGGCTGGCGCTTTTGCGGGCCGCAATCGTGTTGGTCGGCCAGGCGGCGACCGTCACTCCGCGCCCGGTCGGAAGGGAGCGCCGGGCGGATCGCAGGGTCGGGGCGTCGGGACGGGGCGACAGACGCGAATGGTAACCGAGCGAGGCGAAATACCATTTGTGCAGGTCGTGGCAGGCCGTTCCCAGCCCGGTTGCCGCCGTGAAGCCAACAAAAGCCGTGCGCCCGCCGACGATTTGCGGGATGTCTACGGCGTAGGTTCGCACGGAAGCCGCGCCGGTTTCCTCGTCCGCCAGGCGCACCCAGAGAGCGCGCCCGTTGTATTTCATGTCCACGCGCATTTTATGCTGGCTTCGCAGGTTCACGCCATCCGGGAGCAAATCAATGCCGCCTTCGGGCGTCGTTCCGTTGATGAACAGGCCGGTGCTGCTGATGGACGGGTCGCCGGGGTTCGGCACGGTATCGAATTTCACGGCCACGCTGCGCGGAATGCCGCCATAGCCCAGGCTGCCGCCCTCCGCGCCCAGCGCGTCCAGACCGGCGTTTTGGATGACGAAGGTCATGCCGTCGGCGCAGTTGCCGGTTCCGTCCGAAGGATCGCCCGGCCCGCCGCTCAGGATTTGAAACTCGAAAGAGTTCTGGAACTGCGTGATGTCCACCCGTTCGCGCGAATAAAAACTGCCGGTTTCGCTGCTGCCCTTGTCGGTCAAACGGCAGACGCCGCCCAGAAACATCGGCCCCCAGGGGTAGCTCTGGTTGGCGACCACGTCGTCGTTGCCCGCTGCGGGATGCGAGTGGTCAATGATCTGCGCCTGCGCGCACGACGCGCCAAGTCCCAGCGCCGCCAGCGCGCCGCCAAAACGAATGCCGAGAGTTTTCATGATGCCGCTCCTCATCTATTCGCAGGAAACAAGTTTTTGGCAGGACAGGCTGCCGAGAATATTTCAAAACGCAAGGCGACCCGCCAGCACAAGCCGAAACAAGGCTTCGCGAAAGCGCGCTTACGATTGGACGTCTCGCAGGGCCGATTGGGTTACATTTCGCGCGAATGCGCCGGATTCCTGCCGGGTTTTTCCTGCGGTGATCGGGCTGGAAAACTGCGCCGAGGCTGCCGAAAGGAACGCGCCAGGTCGCATCAGGCGAAAACAAGAAAATAACGCGCGGCCCTACAACTTCTGGTATAATAACCGTCAAGGTCGCTTTGCCCGGTCGAATGCCGGGAAACCATCGTTTTAATCGCCAGAGAAACGCCGCGAAGGAAACCTATCGTATGGGTATGCGGAACCCCGTCGCGGCGCGTTCAACACAGGTGTCGAAGCATTGAAAATCGTCTGGACTACGCTTATTGCGCTTGGAAGCAGCGCGACGGTTCTGTTTTTGCTGCTCGTTGTGGCGGCGGGCGCAATCACGTATTACGCCACCCACCCGCCGCGACGCCGCTTCAAGCGAACGCCCGCCGTGTTCGGGGCCGACTTCGAAGAGGTGGAATTCCCCTCGCGGGATGGCGTCATGCTGTCCGGCTGGTTCGTGCCGCCGCCCGCAGGCGCGACGCGGCATGGCGCGGTGATCTTGTGTCACGGCATGATGGCGAACCGCACCGAGGAATTGCCCTGGGCCGCGCCGCTCTGGGCCGAAGGCTTCGCGCTCCTGATGTTCGACTTCCGCGCGGTCGGCAAAAGCGGCGGCGAGTTATGTACGGCGGGGCATTTCGAGACGCAGGATTTGCATGGGGCGGTAGATTATCTCGAAGCGCGCGAGGACACCGCCGACCTGCCCATCGGCGTGTTCGGCTTTTCGATGGGCGGCGCGGCGGCGATCATGGCGGCGGCGGAAGACACGCGCCTGCGCGCTGTCGCCACGCATGGCGCGTATGCCACGCTCGACCGGGCCATCAAGCAGCGCTGCCGCCACCACTTCGGGCCGCTCGCTCCCATCGCGGAATGGGTCACGCACACGTTGGGCGAGTGGCTCAACTGGTTTCCGATTCCCCCCTCAAGCGTTTCGCCGATGGAGGTGGTTTCGCGCATTACGCCCCGCCCGCTCCTCCTGCTGCATGGCAAGCGCGACCGTATTATCCGCGCGTCCGACGCCCGTGATCTGCACGCGGCGGCCAGCGATCCGAAAGAGCTTCACATTCTGCCGCGCTCCAGCCACAAGCGGATTCATCGCACGCTGCGCGACGAGGCCAAAGAGCGCGTGACTGCCTTCTTCTGCGAAACGCTGCATCCAACGAAGCCGAACGAAATGGAAAGCGAAGCCAGCGAACCGCAGAGCGAAGCCCCCTCTGCCGCGCCCGCGCGGGCTGCGTCGCGCCCGGTAAATGCCAAACCCATTGGCAAGCCGCACGTTCCGCAGCGCAGTCCATAATTCGTTCCGCGCCCTTCCGCCGGTTTGTCTCGTTCCACCGGTTCGTTTCAATTTCAATGTGAGGGAAAGTTACGCGGAAAGGAACCGATGCGCCATGCGTCGCCACTTGCTGTGGGTTTGCCTGCTGGGTCTGGCGGCGGGAACGGGCGCGTTCGGGCGCGCAGGGCATTCGCCGCTTCGTCCGTTTCGTAACGCGCCGCCTGGCCCGCACCGAAACCCGCCGCCGCGCGCGGGGGGCAAAGTGGTTCCACCGCCCGCGTCGAAACCGCTTTTTCGCCCCGCTCCGCCCGTCGCCAGCGATCAGGGGACGACCCCCGAGGGAACGCTGACCGACCTGCCGCTCGACGCTCTGACGATTCAGCCGCCGCCCGCTCCGCCAACCCCGATTCCATCTTTGCCGCGTAACACGCGTCTGGACTTGACCGGGCCGATTCCGCCGGCGCTCGCGGCGCGGGCCGCGCACGTTGAGATACAGGTCGGGACGACCGTTGGGGCGATGCCCCGCCTGTGGAGCGGCGTCGCTCTGATTTCCGGCCCGAATGGTTCGCCGCCCGACTCGCCCGCGCTGACTTCCCTAACTTCTATCCTGCGGCAGAGCGCGCAATGGGGCGCGCGTCTGGCGCGGGTGCGGCCCTTCGACGCGCCCGGCAGCGTGACCGCCGCGCCGGACGGCACGCCCATCGTGCAATGGGAAACGCCCGACGCCCTGATGCACGCTGCGGGACAATCGAAAATCGGCGTTATCGGTGAGTTGTCGCCCAATCCCGCGCTTTCCCCTGCCGCCTGGCGCGCGTTTGTCGAGGCGGTCGTGCGACGGTACGGGCGCGACCCCAAAATAAACCTGGCGCGCTGGGAACTGGCCGTCGCCTCGTCCGACGCCGACGCGTATCCCGCCTTCGCGCGCACGGTTCGCGCGCTCGCCCCGACGGTTCCGGTTGGTCTCCGGTGGACGGACGCCGGGCTGACTGTGGGGCTGCCTTCGCTCGACGCCTGGTTGGCGGGCGGCAGGACGCCGCTCGATTCTCTTGCCTGGTCGGTCGGCTTCCAGCCCGACAACGCTATTGCTACCCTTTCCGACGTGCGGCAAGACCTCCGTCCGTTGGCGTCTTTGCGTGGTCTGGCCCTGCTGCCGATTCTGCCCGCGCCGGACGCCGACGCGGAGCCGGATGCGACGCGCGCGGCGGCAGGGCGGCTTACCCTGCTGGCGCGCTGGCTGGACGCCAAAACCAATTCTGCCGCCAATCCGCTGCTGGGCGCGCTCCTGCCGCTGTCGGTTTCGGGCGAGGGCGGAAACGACCCGCGCGCGTCTCTGACCGCGTTGAGCCTGCTGAACCGGGTGGCCGGAACGCGGCTCCTCGCGCGCAGCGACCGTCCCGGCGTTCACGCTCTGGCCGCGCGCACGGCCAAGGGCGCGCTCGCCGCGCTGCTCTGGCGCGACGACAACGACCCCCAAACCGTGCTTGCCCGCGCCCGCTTCAAGGGTCTTGATGGGCCGGGCCGCAGTCGTTTGGACGGCTGGCGTTTTGTGCAATACGGCATGTCGGGCGCGGTCGGCGGGGCGCTTGCGAACGGCGCGGCGCTATCCACCGGCCTGACGCCGCAGGCCGTCGCCGATGTTCCGTCGGGCGAGATGGCTTCCCTCGAACTGCCCCTGCTGCTGCCGCCCCATGCCGTGACGCTCGTGGAACTGAGGCCGCGGCGTCCCGCCCCGCTGGAGATAACTCTGAGCGCGCCGCGTCTGGTCTGGAACGGCGGAGAGACCTTGACACTCAACGTGACGGTTCGCAACAACGGGTCAGCCTCGCAGCGCGCCGATCTGCAATTAAGCGGCACACTGTCTGCGCTCACGCCGTCCGGTCTCGCTCCGGTGCGCCTGGGCCTGCTGCCGCCCGGCCAATCGCGCGCCGTGCGCCTGAAGTTGCGAACGCCAATCGTCGCGTCCGATACCGACGCCGCGCTGAACGTGCGCGCAGGCGCGGACAGTCAGGCGTCGCAGCGCGTACAAATCGCCTCGCCGCTGGGCGTGCGCCTGATGACGCCGCGTCTCGACCTGGACGCCCCGGACGGACAGGCGACGGCCCGGCTGCAATTGACGAACCGGGGCTTGACGCCCCTTGCTCTTGTCGCGCGCATGGAAGGAAGCGCCGCGCCGGGGCTGCCGTTCGTTCTGCCCGCCAACGGCAAGCCTGTGCTGCGTGACGTGATCGTGCGCGCTCCGACAGCCGATCCCGGCGTGGTTTCAGTTCCGCTTGTGATTGAAATGGAAAGCGCGGGCGGCGGCAGTGGAGCGAAACCTGCGGCGCGCGTTTACGTTCGCGTGGGGACGCCGCTGCGCTGTCGTTTCGCTCCCTCGCCGCCCAGGTTGGATGGCGATTTGCAGGAGTGGGCGCAGGCCGACCCGGTGCGTCTGAACCGGGCGAAGTCCGAGGTCGTTATGGGAGAGAACGGGAATTTTTCGGCCTACGCTTACACGCAGTGGGACGCCAAATATTTGTATCTGGGCGTGGCGACGACAGAAGAGGGAGCGGGAGAAAAATCGCGGGCGAAGGGCGCGGAAGAAACCATTCGGTTTGCGGTCGCGCCGGGCGGCGGCGCTCCCGCCCGCGTGTTTTCTCTAAGCCAGGATGCAAACGGAAACGCCCGCGTACAGGCGCTGCGCGCGGTCGGTCCAGCCGGGATGCTGGCGGCAGTCGCTCCGGTCGCGGGCAGCATGGCGGTCGCGCGGCAGGACGGCGCGCACGGCTACTATGAGGCGGCGCTTCCCTGGGCCGCGCTGAACCTGGCGTCCCCGCAGCCCGATACGACTCTTGCCCTCGCTGTCGCCATCGGACGGCGGGCCGGGCGGGGCAGGGCGCTATGGGGCGACGCGCTTCAGAACGCGCCCGTCCTGATCACGCTCCCGCCCCTGCGTCTAGTCCGCTGACTCCGCGCCAGAACAAACCGAAATGACGCGCTGCATTCCGACAGGTCAAACTCAAGCCACGTCGGTGTATTCGCCCTGCTTTTGCGACCGCATCTCTTTCAGCAGGCTGTTGGCCGCCAGGAAAAAGCATAGGGCCGAAGGCAGCAGCAGCAGCAGGGCCGAGATCGGCCACAGAAACGGCGGCAGCGGAACGATCGGCGTCAGGAAACGCAGCAGCAGCAGCCACGACCCCCAACCCGCGAAGCGAAACGCCGTGCGCGCGTTCCGCCCCCGACACTTGCCCGCGAACCAGTACAATCCGCTTCCCGCCAGTATCGGCAGGAGAAAACTCAGCAAAAATTCCATCGCAGTCTCCCTCGCCGTCGCCCGCTTCCGAATCGTTCCGCGCGCCCGGCGTCAAACGCGCCGCCGCGTTGACCGCGCGGCTCCTTTTTGCAGCTCTACCCTCTTTACTACGCAACGCACGCGCTTTCGGTGTCACAAAAGCCAGCCGTCCGCGCCGCCATTCTGTGTCCGCTTCAGCTGCTACGCGCTCAGGTTCGCCGCACGACAACGCTTTTCCTGCCCGCAACCCGTTCCACCATTCCTTGCCCGTTCTTGACCCGAATCAGCGCGCAATGCGCCTCGCCGCCGTGCGCTGCAATCTGCGTCGCCTCAACGGGCGAAAAGAGCGAGACCGGACAATAGCAACGAAAAAAACTCCGGTATTTTTGCCTGGGTGTGACATATGTCACTTCCATCGTCACTTGAAACACGTTATAATGCCGCAACACGTTCGTTCCTCACCAGTTCGCCCATTTTTCCAGAGCAAGGCCGTCCAGAACCACGACGATATGCACCGATGATCCGCATTAGAAAACCCGAATCAGGAAACAAGGAGAAGCGCCGCTATGAACATCGCCGAGCATCTTAAGAAAGCCCCGATTTTTGCCGACCTGAACGACCGCGAGCGCGAACGCATCGCGGGCGCCTGCCGCCGTCGTGTGTATCGCGGGCGCGTCAATTTGTTTTATGAGGGCGACTCCGGCGGGCAGCTGTACATGGTGCTGCGGGGCGGGGTGAAAATTTATTCCGAAGCGTACCAAAACGGGCAGGAAACGACGCTGGCCCTGCTGACGCCCGGCGAAGTCTTCGGCGAACTCGCCCTGCTCACCGGCGGCGACCGGACGGCCTCCGCCGTCACGATTGCCGAGGAAACCGAATTGCTGCTGCTGGATCAGGTGAACTTTCACGCCCTGCTGCGCGATTCCTTCGACCTGACCAGCCAGCTGCTGCGGAGCCTAGCGATGCGCTTGAAGCAAACCAACGAAAACCTGGTCGCGATTGCCTCGAACTCGTCTTTATCGCGCGTCTCGAAGCTGCTGCTGGCCCGCGCCGACGCTGCCAATGGCCGCCTTTGCCCGGCGCTTTCGCAGGCGGAAATCGGCCATTTGATCGGCGTTCGCCGCGAAACCGTCGCACGCATTCTCGCCAAGCTGGAAGCCAGCGCGTGCCTGCTGCGGAATCGCGGGCAGATCGTCGTGACGGATCGTTCGGGGCTGGAAAGAATTTCGCAGGTCGGCTGACCTGATGGAAGGGGAAAGTCCGTTTTGATGGCGGGCGGCGAAAAAATCGGAATAATCCGGCGAAAGAGGGTCGCGGCGCGGAATGGCGCAGGAGACAGACGGCGCGAGGGCGAATGAGGGAGAAAAGGAAAAACCGGAACCTCGCCTCGATGGAGCGCGTCTCGGAAACCAGAACGAAAAACGCAAAAGGGCGCGGCGTTCTGCGCCGCGCCCATCTTTTCAACCTTCAGGAGGAAACGCCGTTATGGGAATCAGCCGTCGTGATTTTTTACGTGACACCGCGCTCGCTGCGGGAAGCGTCGCCGCTCTGAACCTGTCTGAAACCGGGGCGCAGGCCGATCACGCGCCCGTCGGTCTGCCACAG
>JBBRNU010000131.1:0-9011 GCA_038230115.1 Chthonomonadales bacterium
CGCCGCGTGTATCTCAGCGTCGCCAGCCCGCGCCATCTGCTGCTCGTGACCCTCCTTTCGACCGGCCACGTCGAGCATCGCCTGATTGAAATCGAGACCGCCCCGCCGGAAAGCGCGCTCGCCCCGCTGACCAACTACGTCAACGCGCTCGTCGAGGGGCATGACCTGGCCGACGTCGAAAGGCTGACGCGCGTGCAGGACGTTCCCGCCGACCTGTCCGCGCACGCCGGTCTGCTGGCGCGCATTTTCCACACATTGGGGCAGGTGGCCCGCGCCCTCGTCGAGCGGCGCGTCTTTTTGGAAGGCACGAACCAGTTGCTGCGGCAGCCGGAATTTCAGGACGTGCAGCGCCTGGAAGCCCTGCTGGACGCCCTGGAGCAGCATACCGTCTTGTACCAGGCTCTAAGCCGCGCGCTGGGCGATTTCGGCGTGACCATCATCATCGGGGCCGAAAACGAGTACGAGCCGATGCAGGAATGCAGCGTCATCGCCACGACCTATCATATCGGGACGCGGCCCGCCGGGTATCTGGGCGTGGTCGGCCCGACGCGCATGAATTACGACCGGGCGACGGCGGCGGTCAGCCTGATGGCGCAGAACCTTTCGCAGATGCTGACGAATTTAAGTCTGGCGTGATGGCTTCGATTTCGCGGCAAAGCTTGCTTCGGCGCTGGCCTCTTCGATGCGGCGGGCTTCGAGGCCCGCAAAGTGAATACGTATCGGCGGGGCGACCGTAATGGGGGTAAGGCAGGCGCAGACCTTCCCGCCCCAGGCGCGGTCGCCCGCATTCTGCAAGCGGTCTATCCGCGTCCGGCCTTTCGTTTCCCTGCCCTGTGCGGCAGTCGAAAACAAAGCGGCAAATCCATTTTCAAACCACTATTTCGCCCGTTCCGATTGTGCGAAACCGAACGGGCTTGCAAGGAGCGCGAGACACGATGCGAAGAGAAGTGGAAATTACCGGCGAGGATTTCGCCGACGTGAACGCGGGCGAGCCGACGCTCGGCCCGGACGGGCAGGCGCCCGAATTCGGCGGTCATGTTACCCCCCGCGCGCCCGAAACCGATGGCGCGCAAGCCGCGTCTTCTACGACCGGCGACGGCGCGAAACCTAACCACGCGGCGGGCGCTGACAGCGGGATGAGCGCCTATGTCGTCGCGCTGCAGGCCGACCTGGACGACGCGCGCGGCAAGGTCGAGGATTTGGAGAAGCGGCTGCTGTACGCGCAGGCCGAGTTCCAGAATTTCAAGCGCCGCAAGGAAGAGCAGGACAAAGACCTGCAAAAATACGTCAACAGCGAGCTGCTCAAGACGCTGCTGCCGGTCGTGGATAACTTCGAGCGCGCCCTCGCCGCCGCCGAGCAGACGAAAAACTTCGACGCGCTCATCGGCGGGGTTTCCGGCACGCTCAAGCAGCTGCAGGCGTTTTTGCAGAAGGCGGGCGCGACCCCGATTGACGCCCTGGGCAAGGAGTTCGACCCGGCCTTTCATGAGGCTATCGGGCATTCCGAGGCGGGCGATTACCCGGCCAATACGGTCGCCGAAGAGGTGCAGCGCGGGTACATGATGCATGACCGCGTGCTGCGGCCCGCCCTCGTGAAAGTCGCGCAGGGTTAATGAGCGACGCGCGCTTGTTTGGAACCGACGGCGTCCGGGGCGTCGCCAACCAGGATTTGACCGCGCCGCTCGCCCTCCATCTGGGGATGGCGGCGGGGCAGTGGGCGCGCACGCACGCCAGCGGCCTTAGCGGGGCAGGGCGTCCCACCGTCATCATCGGGCGCGACACGCGGCGGTCAGGCGACATGCTGGAAGCGGCGCTGGCGGCGGGGCTGGCCGCAACGGGCGCGCTCGTCGTGAATATCGGCGTCGCGCCGACGCCCGCCGTCGCGCAAATCGTCCTCGCGCGTCAGGCGGCGGCGGGCGTCGTGATTTCGGCCTCGCACAACCCGTTCGAGGACAACGGCATCAAGTTCTTCGGGCCGAACGGGAAGAAACTGCCGGATAAAGTCGAGGACGAAATCGAAGCCTTGATCGGGCGGCTGGACACGCTCCCGCCCGTGACCGGCGGCGACATCGGCGTGATTTCCGACACGCGCCAGCCGATCCGGGAGTACGTGGCGCGCGTTCTGGCGACTCTGCCCGGCAATTTACAGCCCGTTTTCGCCCCCGGTTCGGAAGACCTCGCCGTCGAAATCACGGGCGTTACGGCTTCTCCTATTGCGGGTGACGGGGCGGGACGGGCCGCGACCGCGCCGCTGGCGGGCCTGCGCCTGGTGATGGACTGCGCGGAGGGCGCGGCCTACGAACTTGGCCCGCAGATTTTCCGCGCCCTGGGGGCCGACGTGCAGCCCCTCCACGTCGCGCCCAACGGCGTCAATATCAACGCGGGCTGCGGTTCCACGCGCCCCCAAACGATGCAGGCGGCGGTTCGCGCGCGGGGCGGCGATGGCAGCGTCGGGCTGGCCTTCGATGGCGACGCCGACCGGGTGATGCTGGCCGATGAGAACGGCGAGATCGTGGACGGCGACCGCATGATGGCGATTATCGCCCTGCATCTGCACGCGCAGGGGCGCTTGCCGGGCGATGTCGTGGTCGCCACGATCATGAGCAACGTCGGTCTGGAACAGGCTTTGGGCGCGCACGGCGTTCGCCTGCACCGGACGGACGTGGGCGACCGGTACGTGGCCGAGGCGATGGACGCGCTGGGCGCGGCAGTCGGCGGCGAGCAGAGCGGCCACATTCTGCTTCCCTACCTGACCCCGACCGGCGACGGCATGGTGACGGCCCTGCAGGTTCTGGCCGTGATGCGCGAGACCGGCAAACCGCTGGCGGAACTGGCGATCGTGATGCAGTCCGGGCCGCAGCTGCTGCAAAACGTGCGAGTGCGAACGCGGCAGGGCTGGCGCGACGACGTGGATATTCAGCGGGCGATCACGCAGGGCAGCGAGCGTCTGGGCAGCGCGGAATGGCTTTCCGTCCGGGCGTCGGGAACCGAGCCGCTGATCCGCGTGATGGCGCAGGGAACCGACCGGGCGGTAGTGGAAGCCGTCGTGCAGGACATCTGCGCTGTCGTAACGGAAAAGTTGGGCCGGGAATAACCGTTCCGCGCATGTTGTCTTTTCTGCCCTCGCGTTTTCTGAAAGGTCTGGTCCAAAGCGATGCAAGAACTCTACCGTATCCGCTTCCGTTTTGAGTACGGGTCCGCCCCTTTTTGGAACGGCGACGATCATACGGAGAAACGCTTCGGTATTTTTATTGACCCCGAATCCCTGCCGCTGTCAGAAGAAACTATCGCTGAGGCCCATCGTCTTTCCGCGTGGCATGATACTTCGCTCAATTGGGATTATCCGCCCTATCCCGGTCCGTGGCGGCAGGCGGAGTGCGAAATGTTCAATGCATTGGTCAGGAAGTTGTTTCAAACGGCCCAGGCTGAGTTGGGCAGCGGTTTTGTCCTGATCAACGAGTATCGGGAACACTCGGAAGACCCGGATTTGGACGTATACTTGGCTGACCCGTCCGCTTTCCAGCGACGCCGTGATTCTTTCAGCTTCCGGCGAAGCAAATAGGCAGGCGCGGCACAGTAACAAAGGTGGGCCGCGAGTTAGAGGTTCTCGCGTTTCAGGGCGATAAGTAGAAGCCTATGCGGGAACTCGATTTACAAGGTAAACGCATGGCGCAAAAGGCGAAAACAATCACCGCCGTGACTGCTGGCATATCGGTTGTCGTATTCATCCAAGCAGGGAATTCCGCGCCCCCGTCCGGCAGACCGCTTTGGCCCAAGAAGCAGGGCGTGTATTTGGCGCGCTCCAGCGACGAGATTTCAGCCTTTCCCCGCGCCCTGAGCGGGTTTCGCTCCGAAAACAACAAGGACTTCTGGGGCCATTCTTTTCCCTGCCGGGGGAGCCTGCGTGTCTTCAAGGGCGAAAAGTGGGTAGGCATTCCGAATTTCCCTGTCACGATGAATGGTTGTGACAGCGGCATATTTATGGTGCGCTGGCGGTCGGGCTATCCTGATGTTCGTGTCTCCTCGACCCTTGGTTACTTTGATGGAACAGGCGCTCGCGGGACGGAAAACGGAGCGAAGATGGGGAGTTTTGGTTATATACAAGCCAGTAACTGCGAACAGCCAATGTTCAAGTTTGCGGGCGCGCAGAAGGGCAACAAGTCCACGCTGGTCAACATTTATTACGAACTGAAGTTCTGGCAGGCAGCGCCGTGATCAGTTGCGGAAAAGTGATATTTGCCATGAAAAGAGTGTTGCAACCTGCACCGAACTATCTGCACAACCTCGAAGACTACGAGGCGCGACTGGCGCGCGGGGAAGTTCGATGGTAGCGACGCTACGCGGCGGCGTAACGCTATATGACTCGAATGTCGGTTGTCGGCGCAGAGCAAGCCGAAATTCGTTTCAGGGTTTGAGACGTTTATTCCTGGGTCGCTTCCGTAACCTTGACAGACATCAGGATGACCGTGTTCTTGTGGCGGCAGTAGTAAACGATCAGCGGGGGATTGAAGGCGGACTTTCTGAGAGGAAGCGCGTACAGCGGAATGACGAGCGGAGCCGCTATCCCGACATACTTGCCCATGCCGGGGATGCGAACGGCAAAACGTATCGCGCTCTCCACTTCCTCGCGGTATTCCGCTTCGGGAACCGCACCGGCTAAGGTGGCGTCGAAATGAGCCTGTTTCTTGATCTCGACCGGCTCGTCGTTCATAAGGCGAGCAGCGCTTCCAATCCGGTGGCGTCCAGTTCTTTAGCCCATTGTAGTTCCTGCTGCGTCAGTTCTCGGTTGTCAATCAAGACGGAAGCGTAGGGAATGGTTTCGTTTTCCGCGACCGCCTGCCAGCCGATGAAAGCATGGGAAGCTTCGCTGATGGCGCTGGCGTTCAAATTCCGAAAATGCTGGATGGCGTTGTCTACAATCGCGATTTCGGTTCCGCTAAAGGAAGACAGGTCTGGCTCACGCAGCGCGAATGGTCGCTTTTGTCGGTGTCCAAAGTAACTGCGTTCGGCAATCGCTACCTCGCCGCTATCCTGCATATTTTGCATCACAGCGTCCATCTGGCGAGGGGTTGGGCCGTTCGGCAGCTTCTGATACTCTTGCCCGGTAATAGAGCGGCCCATCGTCAGATAAGCCGTAAAGTCGCTGAAGAAAAGCAGTCGGTTCAACTTGGTCGCTCCGAACGCGCCATCGCACTCCGATTGCTCGGCAATGTAAAGGCTAAGTTCGCGAAGCTTTTCAGTCCCTTCGATAATGGTCTGGGCGTGTGGCATGACGGGTTTCCTCCGGCTCGAAGAACGCAGCGCAGATTATTTTGACGGACAAGCCAGAATAACGCGACGCAGGCAATTAGTATACGCAACTCCACGCAAACTGTCAAGCAAGAGCGAAGATTATTTGCCGCGCTTTGATGCGCCGAAAGTTCTAGCAGAGCCGTTCAAACAGCAAAACGCATTGCTTTAAACGGAGTTGCAAGCGCAGCGTGGCATCGGCGGGGCTTTGCGCTTGTGCAAATAATTCAACCCGCCTTCTTTTTCGACGAAAAAATACTGAGGAAACCGAATGAAAATACTGAACCGCGCCCGTTTGATTTCGCTGGCGCTCCTGTGCGCGCTTTTGCTGGCGCAGGGCATTATGCCTGCCCTTGCTGGCGAACCCCGCGTTGACAAAGACGTCGCGTATGGAACCGTTGGCGACATCAAACTGCTCCTCGACGTGTATCAGCCGGACGGGTTCGCGGGCAAGCGGCCCGGCGTTCTGCTCATTCATGGCGGCGGGTGGGTGGCGGGCGACAAGGCGTTTTACGCCCCGCTGGGCAAGCGGCTCGCCGCGAAAGGCTACGTCGCGTTTTCCCTTAACTACCGCCTCGCGCCCAAATCGCGCTACCCCGCGCAGGTGGATGACGTGCAGCGGGCCGTGCGCTGGATACGCGCCCATGCCGATGCCTACAACCTCGACCCGGAACGGTTGGGCGCGCTCGGCGATTCGGCGGGCGGGCATCTGTCGGCGTTTCTGGGAACCCGCGACACGCGCGACAACAGCGACCCCGACCTGGCAAAATACAGCAGCCGGGTCCAGTGCGTCGTGGATTTCTACGGCCCGACCGATTTCACGGTCTCCGCGTCCGTCGCCAAGCCGACCTCGGCGGCCCTCTTCTATTTGAACGCCCTGTTCGGCAAGAAACCCGACGAGGCTCCCGACCAGTATCGCGACGCCTCGCCGATTATCTACGTCACGAAAGCCTCTGCGCCCTTCCTCATCGTGCATGGAACCGCCGATACCCTCGTTCCGCCCGACCAGTCGCAGCGGCTGTACGACGCGCTGAAGGGCGCGGGTGTCGAAACCTCGCTGTACCTTATCTACAAAGCGGGGCATGGCTTTTTGGCTCCGGGCGCGTCGGAAGAACCGGTCGCCCTGTCGGAGTCCTTCTTCGCCCGCTTCCTGCATCCCTGAGAGAACAAGACGAAGCGCCCTGTAGGGGCAGGGCTTGCCCTGCCCGCTTGCGACGCCCGGAATTCTGGCTCTGAACGCCGCAAACCACGCGCCGCACGTTCGTTGCCGCTGTGAAAATTTTGGGCGTTGCAGACGAGGCAGGGCAAGCCCCGCCCCTACGATAGAGGTCTTTGCAGAGCGCCAGACGGAATCCCGCGAAACGGGCGCGGCGGCGCAAGCGTACAAGTAAGCAGGGACTTCCCAAATACGGACGGATAGGAACCACAAACATTGAACCACCGAAATGCAAACTATCTGCTCGGCTGCGCGGCGCTGGCGGGACTGGGGTTCTGGCAGCTCGACGCGGCGCACAGCAGTCCAAGCCAGCCGGATAAAGCCGTTAAGAACACGGCGGCAAAAGCGGCCAAGAACGCGCTGGGCGGCCTGACGTTTCGCGACCTGAGCGGCAAAACCTATGGCCCCGCCGAACTAGGCGCGCACAAGGCGACCGTTTTTCTGTTCACGTCCACGCAATGCCCCGTCTCCAATGTATACGCGCCGCGTTTCGCCGCGCTTGCCGAAACCTATGGGAAACAGGGCGCGCAGGTTTTCGCCGTGTACGCCAACGCGCAGGAGAGTCTGGCCGAGATCAGCCGGTCGGCGCAGCAGCGCGGGCTGACCTTCCCGGTCGTGAAGGACGCGCAGGGCGCGCTTGCGACCCGCCTGGGCGCGACCATGACGCCGCAGGCCGTTGTCGTAGACGCGGGCGGCATTGTGCGCTATCGCGGGCGCATTGACGACAACCCCGTCGCGACGCGCGTCACGGCCCGTGACCTGAACGACGCGCTCGACGCCGTTCTCGCGGGCCGGGCGGTCGCGCACCCGCAAACCGTCGCGCTCGGCTGCACGATCCGCCGCACCGTTGCGCCGATTGTCGTCGCGCCGGGAACGCCGACCTACGCCGTCAACGTGGCCCCGATTTTGCGCGCCAAATGCGAGGGCTGCCACCGGCCCGGCGAGGTCGCGCCGTTCTCGCTCCAAACCTACGCGCAGGCCAGCGCCTGGGCCAAAGACATCGCGCGCTATACGCAGAACGGCCTGATGCCGCCCTGGAAGCCCGCCCCTAACTACGGCGAGTTCCTGGAAGCCCACGACCGACAGTTGAACGAAATCGAGCGCGCGACGCTGGCGAAGTGGGCCGATGCCGGGGCGCCGCAGGGCGATCCGAAGCGGACTCCCGCCCCGCGCCATTTCACGCAGGGCTGGCAGCTGGGCGAACCCGACGCCGTGCTGACGCCTGCGCGGGCGTTTCACCTGACGGCGGACGGCGAGGACGTGTACCGCAACTTCGTCGTAAAAACCAATTTTTCCGAAGACCGCTACCTCAGCGCGGTCGAAATTCGGGCTGGAAACAGCGCCATCGTGCATCACGTCATCAACTACATTGACAGCCGGGGCGTTTCCGACAAATTAGAGGGCAAGGAGAACGACGGACAGCCGGGCTACACGAGTTTCGGCGGGCCGGGCTTTCTGCCGACCGGCATTCTGGGCGGCTGGGCGCCCGGCAACGACCCGCACTGGCTGCCGGACGGCGTGGCGATGAAGCTGCCCAAAGGCGCGCGAGTCGTCATTCAGGTGCATTACCACAAGGACGGCAAGCCGGAAACCGACCAGACGCGCATCGGCCTGCACTTCACCCGCAAGCCCGTAGACAAACTGGTGCGCGGCGCGATGCCGGTCAACTTCCTGTTTCGCATTCCCGCAGGCGAGTCGCGCTACAAGGTCGAGGCGACCTCGATCATTTCCGAAGACAGCCACGCCCTGGCCGTGACGCCCCATATGCACCTGCTGGGCCGCGAAATGAAAGTCTGGGCCACGCTCCCCGACGCGACCGAAATCCCGCTCGTCTGGATCAAGGATTGGGACTTCAACTGGCAGGCCACCTACTATTTGAAACAGCCCGTCGCCCTGCCCAAGGGAACCAAAGTCCACCTGACCGCCTACTACGACAACTCGCCGGGCAACCCGCGCAACCCCCTCCCGAACCAGGCGCGCACCGTCGGCTGGGGCGAGCAGACAACCGACGAAATGTGCATCGCGTTCCTGACGACCACGCACGACGCCGAGCATCTGGCGCAAATTCCGCCGTCTGCGCCGCCGCGCGCCGCCCTGCGCTGACGTTTCGCGCGCATATTGCCGGCGCATTGCGCTTAGATTACGCGCCCATTGCGGGTACAATAAAGACCACAGGCACGGTGAGGACGCGGCTGACAACGACGCCAGCCGCGTCCCCTTCTGTCTGCTTGGCGGATTGCGACCCGCCCCGTGCGTGATTTCGAATTATTGATTCTAAGGAGAGCGTTCTGATATGGCTTACATCATCACCGAACCCTGCATCGGTGTCAAAGATAAATCGTGCGTCGCGGTCTGCCCGGTAGACTGTATCCATGAAGGGATCGCCCAGCGCGACGGAACCACTTACGACATGCTGTTCATCAACCCGGACGAGTGCATTGACTGCGGCCTGTGCGAGCCGGAATGCCCCGTGGACGCGATCTTCATGGAGGACGAAGTTCCGGGC
>JBBRNU010000132.1:0-8925 GCA_038230115.1 Chthonomonadales bacterium
ATTTCACATTCGGGCGCGGCGGACGGTTTTTGTTCGACGCGAAAATCTCGGCAGGGACGGGGGCGACTGGTTGTCGTTTTCGTAGTCCTGTGTTATAATTCGCCAGGTTCGTAAGCGCAAAGGCGAGCATAGCGAAAACTCGGAAATGTATGTGCGGAAGTCGGGGCGAGGAGGGGCGGCATGGCGGCTGATCCGGCGGAGTATGCTGGGGCGGTGGCGGAAGCGCTGGCGCGGCGCGGGCGCACGGTCGTGCGGGTGCAGGGCCGCTCGATGTACCCGACGCTTCGCAACGGAATGCAAATCGAGGTGCAGCCGGTCGCCTACGATGAACTCGCGCCCGGCGACCTCCTCGTTTTTACGGACGGGCGCGCTCTGGTTTGCCACCGGCTGCTACGGAAGACGGCCCGCGTGTGCTATTGCAAGGGCGACACCAACCTGCGGGCCGACCCGCCGATCCCCTGCGCGCACGTTCTGGGCCGGGTGACGCGCGTGGCGGACAGTCCGTCCCACTCCCGCGCCAACCTGCTGGACGAGCCGCGCCAGCGTCGCCAGGCCGCGCGTCTCGCCCGCTTCTCC
Source organism: Chthonomonadales bacterium (assembly GCA_038230115.1). GTDB lineage: Bacteria > Armatimonadota > Chthonomonadetes > Chthonomonadales > Chthonomonadaceae > JBBRNU01. The sequence goes on from JBBRNU010000132.1 coordinate 577, forward strand.
TACCCCTGCGCCCTTTACTACAACCTGCTGCATTTTCTGGGCCGCTGCCGCTGGTGGGCGCGCTGTCACGACGCGGAAGAGTAAGAGCCTATCCCAATAGGGGCGCTTCCCTATCTCGAAGCAGCGCCTAGTTAGCATAGGCTCTAAGCCAGCGGACAACGACTTTTGTAGTCCCCTCCTGCGACGCGCGTCTCAGAACAGGCGTCCATCCCCATTTCACGAACAGTTCGACCCTTATTTGCGGCTGCGGCGACGGCGCAGCAGGCCGAGGCCGGTGACGCCCAGACCGCCGAGCAGGGCGTATGCGCCCGGCTCCGGCACATCCGTTCCCTGAATGTCAACGCGCAGGCCGGTCGGGTAGCCGTAGAGGTTGGCAACCTGGAAATCAACCGTGTTGACGCCCGCCACGAAGCCGCTGTCGAACGCGAACGGGCTGTAGGACGTGTAGGTTCCGGGCAGCGTCTGCGCCGCGCCGCCGTTCAGGCTGACCGAAACCGCGTCGTCAGCCGACGCCATGCCCGTAATGTGCGCGTTTGTCGGGTCCAGGCCGGTCAGGTCGAACGTGAGTTCGTAGGTATACAGGCCGTTCGGTTCGGTTCCGCCGTCGGCGCGGGGCGAAATCCACTTCGACTGGCTGTCGTTGGCGACCCAGGGGCCGTTCGGGGCGATGGGGTAGCCCGCGTTCACGACAACGGCGTCGGGGCCGGGGAAACTGGAGTCCACGCTGCTGATAAGAAGGTAGTGCGGGTCAATCGCGCCGTCGGCCAGCGTGACGCCCAGATTGTCCACGCCCGTGTTATACAGGCCGGGGATAGTGGCGGCGTTCGCGCCCCCGGCGACCAGGCAAACGAGACCGACACCGACAACGAACGGGTTGGCATTGATAATTTTCATGGGTACGACAACTTCCTTTACATCAGATACATCAGACTGCTATGTTGAACTGCGCGAACCTTGATTTGCCCGCACTGGCTTATAAAGCAATCTCTGTGCCAGAAAGCGTCCTGAAGCCAGAAAGCCCGCAGGCTTATCGGGAACCGAGCGGCGAAAACCGTATTGTTGGGAGGGGAACGGGGCGGAATTCAGAGCGAGGCCTGCTTTCGCAGGGGAACGCGGCGCGATTTTTCGATGGCTTTTGCAGGCTGCTGCGGGAAAGCTGGCGGGGATTTAGCAAACCGTTCCGCTGCGGCGATAAAAAAATGTCAAAAGATTTGACACGAAGTGAAACCAAACGGCTCGCTCATCTGTCTGATAGAGTGAACGTAAACAACAGGCCCAACGGTTTCGGTTTGCCCGCGAGAGACAGGCTAATCCCCGGCGAGCGGCAAACCCGGCAGGACGAACGCAGTCAGTTTCGCGTCGGGCGCATTGGGAGAGTATGGCAGCCATGAAGGCAGCGACAAACGGGCATCGCAAGACCGAGGGCGCATTCGCGCGCATCGGCAGGGCGGGAGGCGCAACGTGAAACGACGCACTGACACGAATCAGGTCGTCGCTTGCGCGATGCTGTCGCTGCGCCCGCTGCGCGAACCACGAGGTTCGGAGCGGGTTTTTGTTTGGGGCGAAGGAGGGGCTATGCTTTCCGAAACGGTGGAGATGTGTGTAGTAATAGAGTGGGAGGCGCGGCGAGAAACAAGCGCTCCCGACAGGCAGGCGCAACGCACGCACGGACAACGTGCGCGTTCGTCGAAAGGAGGACGCGAGGTGACAACTATGACTACCTTGCAGACGCGAATGCATTTGCGCGGACGTGAGCGCCGGCAGTTGGCCGTGCGCGTGACGCGACAGACAAATCAGGTTTTGGCGCAGCGCGAGGCGCTGGAGCGGCTGATTTCGCTGCTGGAGAAGACAACGCCGGACGCGATGGCGCATCGCGTTCGCACGGTTCGCAACGGCGCGGACAATTCGGGACAGCTGGCGCGACTGCGCGCCGCCCGCACGTCCTATGCGCTGGCGACCAATAACGAAATGGAGCGGGTCGGGGCGGGCGCGTGGGTGCGCCGCCGCCGGAGTTAACCCGTCTCCGCAATTCCTGATCCTATCCAATCGCCCGCCGGTCATTAGTTGACTGGCGGGCGATTGACGTTTTCGGCAATTGAATTTGGACGCGACACGTCTGTGTTTCCAGCCTTTAATGGCCTGCCGGACGCGGGGCGTAACGGACGGCGTTCAAGGCGACCCATTCGTTCGTGCGGCGTTCGCGCAATTCGGCGCGGAGCGAAACGCCCGCCGCGCAACGCCCAGCCCAGCCAGAGATCGCGAAATAACAAGCATGCATTTGCAAAACAAAATCCGATGGTTCGCAATCAGCAAGCGAACAATCGGGTTTCTTAACACAAATTTAACATTTTATTTTTGCGATTTCGCTTGACAAATATCGGTGCAGACATCACAATAAAGATTGAAGCCGCCCCTTCCCAAAACTCTTGGTCGAGACAGGGAAAGGACGGCCTACATAGCCCCGAAGGACAGATGTATTCTACCTCTTTCCTTCGGGCTTGTCAACCGCCCGCGCGAAACGCTTGCTCGCTTGCGCGGAGACATTGGCGGAAACAAAAGGGTTTCCGCCACACTGCAACGCCCGAAAACGGCTTTGCCCGCCCCGTCCGAAGGAGAAGAACATGAACCGTCTGTCAACGCTCCGCTCCGTCCGTCTGTTCGCCTGCTTCCTGCTCGGCCTGCTCTGTCTCGCCGCCAGCCGCCCCGCGCAAGCGGCGACCGTCGACAATCCGAAAATCTCTGTCACCTACAACGTCTACAATGGCGGCGTGTACGGCATGGAGTTCGTGGACAAGGTCAATTATAGCTTCACCGCCAAATGGGACGGGACGCAAAGCAACTCCATTTACTGCAACTACTTCATCACAGTGGTTCGGGACTTCTACAATGCCAGTGGGGTCTTGCTAGAGCGTGTTATGAACTATTGAGTAGTTTGTCTACCTGTGCCAGCATAAGAATGGAGTAGGCGATGAAATGCAATGCCTTTACCGTCTCGTCCAGACGTTCATAGTCTCTGGCAAGCCGCCGGAAACGCGCTGTCCAGGCAAAACTGCGCTCGACCACCCACCTTTTAGGCAACAGAACAAAGCCTTTCTTGGCTTCGGGCAGCGACACGATTTCCAGCGCAATGCCCGGCTTCTCTGCCGCTTCGCGGGGTTGGTCTCCCGTGTAACCTTGATCGGCATAGAGGCGCTCTACACTCTGCCCGGTCGCTTTCTGGATCGCCTCGGAAAGAGCGCCGACTTGCGAGCGTTCCTGCTCATTGGCAGGTGTCACGGTCGCGGCCAGCAGATACCCCAGCGTATCCACCGCCAGATGGATTTTGCTGCCTTTCTTGCGTTTGTAGCCGTCATAGCCCGCCCGACTACCGCTTTCGGGGGTGGATTGCAAGGTGCGTCCGTCAATAATCGCGGCGGTGGGTTCTTCGTGGCGTCCTGCCGCCTTTCGCAGCAGATGGCGCAGGTCGGTCACAAGGTCGGCAAAGCGCCCGGCTTCGTGCCAGCGCATGGCTTGCGGATAGACCGTGTACCAGGGCGGCAGATCGTTGGGCAGATAGCGCCAGGGCGAGCCGGTGCGAACCAGCCAGCGTAGGGCGTTGAAGACGTCGCGCAGGGCGTTGAAGACGTCGCGCAGGGCGTAGTCGCGTTGCGGCGCGTCTTCTTTCATCAAGGTCAGGTAGGGCGCGACGAAGGCCCATTCCTCGTCGCTGACGTCACTGGGATAAGAGTTACGGGTTTGCATACCTGCCAATACCTAGACAAACCCCTCCAAAGTTCATAACACGCTCTAAGCCATACCAGGGATCAAGTGTACCATAACACAAGTCACGGGCCGCCCGTGACCATCAGCGTTTCCAACCAGCCCTTCGGCTACGCCGAGTATAGCGCGTACACCAATCACCCGCAAGGCACAAAAACTGTGATCATCAAGTATGAGTTGGGAGTCGTTGTCGCGGACGGCGTGAACGTGTACGTTGATAGTCGTACCCTGTCCACCGCGGACACTCTGGTCTTCCTATAACGATATTCGAACGACACAGCGTCGAATATTTCCAAGTCGTGCAGCCCCGGAGGAAAGCGACCGCAATTCTGCGGGCTGCACGTCGGCTTTGCAAAGGAGCGCCATGCCAACGACCCTGCAACGATACTGCCTCGCGACCCTCTGCCTGCTTTCGCTTGCCGCGCCCCGCCTGCAAGCCCAGTCCCGCGAGACGCCCCCGTCCAGTTCCGCCGAGGAGCAAAAACCGGCCAGCAAAGACGTTCTGGCGCACGATGCGCGCTTGAAGGTGAAAGTAAGCCTGCGGCGGAAACTGACCACGCTGCCCGAAGCGCTCGATACGCTCAGCGCGATGACCAAAATCAAAATGAAAGTGGAAGACAAAGAACTCGAAACCTCGCCGCTGGGCCTCAGCTTCCAGTCTGCGCCGCTCCGAACTATCTTGCGGGAGATCGCAGCCCTGTACAACGCGCAGTGGCAGCGTGATCCTGACAACTACCTCACGCTGCGTCCGTTGCCGGAATACGATTTCCTCCGCCCGAAAAACGAAACGCAGGCGGAGATATACCGCAAGGGCCGCGAGTTCATGTCGCAATTCGCCCGCCTGTCCGAGACGTTTCAGAACGACATGCAAAACCGCCACGATCCGAATTTCTATGCGCCGGAAGGCGTGGCTTTCTCGGATTGTCCGCCTGCCATGCAAGGATTGCTGGGCGAGATGCTTGCGGCGTCGCTTCAGGATCAACAGGCGGCGGGAATGCCCAGCGACTTTCCCCAGGACAAATTGAACGACACGCGGGTTCGGCTGGATGTAACCCCGCAAAACGGCGCGACAGAATACCTTATTATGCTTGCAGCCCCTCGCCAGGGCGCTTGCATCAGCTTCACAATTTTTCACGACGCGCGCGAGGATTATCACGTCGTCCCGCTGGCAACGTTCAGCGCGGATATCGCCAGACTCGTGACAGCCAACGCCCGTTCGCAGCAACAGGCGCTGCAACGAGAACCGCGCCTGAAGAACCGGCTCAGTTTGAAGCTGCAAAACGTCACCATCGCGCAGGCGCTGCAAATCTTAGCGGTCAAGGCAGGCCTGGATATGCTGGCGAAGCGTCCTGACCTTGCCGCGACAAAGTCGCTGACGCTCGTCAACGTGTCGCTCAAGGAGGCGCTGGATCGCCTGTGCGCGCAATACGAGTTCCGCGCCCTCCATACCGACATCCGCTACCAATGTACTTGGGGCTGGCAGGAGTCAGGCGTCTTCACCTTTCTGTTTATGCCGGTCATCGAGGCAGGCGCGCAGTAGGGGCAGGATAAACAGCCTCCTTGTTACGTTGGAAGCGTACAACCCGCCCGCCCGTCGAGTTTTCGCTGCCAGCGGTTGCCCTACAACTTTCAAACACGCCTGCGCCGCCTCGCCGCGAACCAGCCGTGACGCAGATGCAAAAGGTGCGTTTTTCACTGCGGAGGAGATTGTATGCACCTGAAATTCGCGTGGTCGCAAGCCTGCGCTGTTTGCCTCGTCGCGGGAGCCATTTGCCAATTTGCGCCCGTTGCGGTCGCGCAAACGGCTCCTTCCGCGCTGGATCGCCAGCGTCTGGTTTTCCACGCGCAACAGCAGTCGTTCGCGCAAGTCGTCGCCGCGCTGTCGCTCGAAATGAAGCGCGGCATCGCGGCGGATGGCGTACCGCGCTTGTTGCAAGCCGACTTCAATCTCGAAGGAACCGCGCGCGAGGTTCTCGACCGCGTTGCCGACGCCTTCGATTATCAGTGGACGCTTTCCAGAAGCGGCGTCGTTCTCCTGAGCAAACGTTTCCAAAACCCCGACGAACGCCCTCAGCTCAACCTGCCGGAGTTGCAGCAGATGGCGCGGGACGCCAATACGGTACTCAGGCAGGCGTCCGGCGGGCGGGCAATGAACCAAACGGCGCAATTGATAAACGCTTTGTTCGACGCTTTTTCGCCGGAGCAGCGACAGATTTTGCAGGATGGCAAGTCCCTCCCAATCGGTCAGTTCACCGCCGCGCAGGTGCAACTTGCACAGGCGGCGCTTCTGGGAGCCACTCTGGACAGCCCGCGCCAACTGTGGACATACCTCGCCTCGCAGCTTACGGGCCTGCCCCGTTCCTCCATTCAGTGGAAAGCGAACGGGCAGACGCAAGACCTTTTGACCGGCCAGAGTACGCCTCTAACCTTCCTGTACTACCAATGGCAGGCTCGAAACGGCTTGGAATATACGACGGTGCTTAGCGGCAGCGGCGCAATATTTGTTTTGCCCATGCTGCCGGAGGAATGATGCCAATGCCACGCTGCAATAGGGTTTGTAATAGACTCTGTCTGGTTGGCGTTATCGGGTTGACGCTTGCGCGGGGCGGCGCTGCCAGCGGACAGACCGCGCCCACGAGCAAAACCGGCGCGCGGCTGGCGACAATCGTTCGCCTTGCACTGGGCGAAACCACGCTGGCCGAAGTCGCCAAAGCGCTTTCCGATCAGACCGGCGTCAGCGTCAGCGCGGCCCCCTACTTGCGCGAGCGCAAACTGGTCGTGCAAATGGAAAACCTCAGCGCCGACCAAGCCCTCGGCGCGCTGATGGCGCTCAACGGCTGGCAGCTTTACGAAACGCAGGAGGGAGCCATCGTGATCACGCGCCCGCCGCGTCCGACTCCGCTGACCCTGAGCGAAGTTCCTGCGGCGCTGCACGCCGTGCTGCCGCGTGATATTCAGCAGTTTCTTGGCGTCGGCATCGCTGCTGGCATGCCGAAAAACGTCTGGGAGCGCCGGATGCAAGCCATAGGAATGTCGCAGGCCGTAATCCCGCGCCGTATCGTTGAAAAAACCGAGCGGCTTGTCAAAACGCAGCTAGATGAGTTGGCGGCGGAGCAAAAAACCGCCGACAAAACAAAGAAAATTCCTTACGCCAAGCTGACGCCGCGCCAGCGTGAGAATTTGCTGGAAGCGCTCGTGTTCAACGACCTGGGATTTTTCGTTTCCAGTCCGGGCGGGCCTTTGTTATACGATACGCTGATACCTATCCAGCGAGATTTTAGCGTCGCCGAAGCGCGTTTTCAGGGAGGTATGCTATCCATTGGCTCAACGGTGGCGAATACACAAGTTAAATTTTTTGCCAGTTTCGGGGCGCATATTAGCTCCGACAAACCGGTAAAACAAACGACGCCCTAACATAAGCCGCCCTGTTCTTCGCCTTCGACCGTCCTCCCCGCAGATGACATGAACGGAGCGAAAATCTGGGGAGGCTGGATGCGCCGGAATCGTTGCTGCAACTATCGAAAGTTCGGGTTGTCGGTCTTCTTTCCGCGTCCGGTCAGCGAACGCCCGGTCAACGCCCCCGTTCGGCGGAATGCGGCGCGTGTCGCACGGCGCTCAACGCGGCCTCCATCAGCGCGCGGGCGGGCAGTACGCCCGCATACTCGCCCTGCGCGTTGACCACTACCACGTCGGTTTCCCAGTCAATGTCGGAACGGGTCGTGGCCTGTCGCGCCACGTCCAGCAGCGGCGTGTCGGCGTCCGCCAGCAGCAGGTTGGCGCGCATCCACAGCGCCAGCGTCTCGTCCGGCAGCAGCGCGCCCACTTCCGCCGCCTTCGCCATCTCCAGGACGTGGTCGAGCTGGCAGCGCATCAACAGCCCGCGCACCTGCCCTGCTTCCACGACCACGATGCTGGTCAGGCTTTCGTCGCGGGCGAATTTCTGCGCGGCGACCCCCAGCGGCGTTTCGCCCGGCAACGCCACGCCCGCCCGCATCAGGTCGCCGATCCGAACCGGCTGTCCGGCCCGAATCCGCCCGCTGGCCTGATAGCGCCGCTGAATGAACTCACGCAGGTCGCGCGATACGCCCCGAAAATGGTCGGCGGGACGCCCCATCAGATAGCCCTGCCCATAGGGAACGCCCAGGTCAATCAGGGCGGCCAATTCTTCCCGCGTTTCCGAGCCTTCGGCCAAAACCGATGTTCCAATCTGTTTGGCGAACTGCACGAGCGCGGCCAGCAGCGCGCGTTTTTCGCCGATCACGTCCAGATTCCGGGTCAGGTCACGGTCTACCTTGACGAATTCCGGGCGCATCTCGGCAATCGCGTGGAGGCTGTTATAGCCCGCGCCCGCGTCGTCAATCGCAATCTTGAAGCCCTCTTCCCGTAACTGCCGAATATAAGCGGCCAGTTGGGGGAAGTCGCCGACCGTCTGGCGCTCCGTAATCTCGACGACGATGCGGGCGGGCGACAGGCCATGCTCGCGCGCCCGCAGGGAAAGCGACCGCTCGTGCTGCGCCATGTGCGCCAATCCCTCGGCGTCCATATTGACAAAGAGAAGATGTTTGCCGCCCATTTGCGCGGCCTGCGCGA
>JBBRNU010000133.1:0-8920 GCA_038230115.1 Chthonomonadales bacterium
CCTTCTCCCATGCAGGGAGAAGGGACGCCAGCGCAGCGCATGAGGGGTGACCCAAGCGAAAGATAAAAAATCAGAGCGAGGCGGCATTCAGCCCGCGCAGGCGGGCTTTCCAATTCCTGCCGGGGGGTTCAACCCCTCGGCTCTTTCGGCTTCCGGCGTCACAATTCCAGAAGGAAACCCATTCGGCGGCGTCGAACCGACAGGCAGCAAGGCTTGCTAAAGAACGCGCGGACGGGCGGGTTGTGACGCCGGGGCCAGGAGAACGCGCGGATAGGTTCGTAAAGATCGGGTCGCAGGGAAGAGGAAACCAAGCGCATGAGTCATGTGGTAACGCTGCTGGCGGGCGACGGGATTGGGCCGGAGGTGGCCGACGCGACCGTCCGGGTCATCGCCGCGACGGGCGTTGAGATCGCGTGGGAGCGGATGGAAGCCGGAGCCGAGGTCGCGATAAAATACGGCACGCCGGTTCCCGACGAGGTCGTCAACTCCATCGTGAAAAACCGGATCGCCCTGAAAGGCCCGATTTCCACCCCCATTGGCAGCGGGTTCGCGAGCGCCAACGTCGCGCTTCGCAAGCGGCTGAATCTGTACGCCAACGTGCGCCCGGCCAAGACCCTGCCCGGCGTGAAATCCCGCTACGACAATGTGGACTTGATTGTGGTTCGCGAAAACAGCGAGGATTTGTATTCCGGTCTGGAACACGTCGTGGTTCCCGGCGTCGTCGAGAGCCTGAAAATCATCACCGAAACCGCCTGTCTGCGGATCGGGCGCTATGCGTTTCAGTACGCGCGCGACAACGGACGCAAAAAAGTCACCGCCGTTCATAAGGCCAACATCATGAAACTGGCCGACGGGCTGTTTCTGGAATGCCTGCGGCGGACGCACCGCGAATTCCCCGAAGTGGAATATGAAGAGATGATTGTTGACAACTGCTGCCAGCAAATGGTCATGCGCCCGGAACGTTTCGACGTGATGGTAATGGAAAACCTCTATGGCGACATCCTTTCCGACCTGGCGTCCGGCTTGATCGGCGGGCTGGGCCTGACCGCTTCGGCCAACATCGGCGAAAACGGCATCGCCATGTTCGAGGCGGTTCACGGCTCCGCGCCCGACATCGCGGGCCGCAACCTGGCGAACCCGATTGCGCTGATCCTGTCCGGGGCGATGATGCTGAAACATCTGGGCGAGGGCGAGGCGGGGAGCCGCATCTGGCGGGCGGTGGAAACCGTGCTGGCGGCGAAAGAGGTCGTGACCGGCGATCTGGGCGGCAGCGCCACCACCACCCAAATGACCGACGCGATCATCGCCGCGCTGTAGCGGAGGGTCGCTTTGCTTCGCAAGCCTGCTCCTCTGACGCTCAGGTTTGAAACGGGGCGAACGGGATTGAAACCCCGTTCTGAAATGCACAGACCACCTTCGTGGCCTGCAATGCCAATTATCAGGGCGCGTTTTCAACTCGCGAAGGCAGACAAGTCAAAACAGCCTTCAGTCCGCGCCGTATTTTAGCCCGCGCAGGCGGGCTATGCATTTCAGAACGGGGATTTATTCCCGTTCGCCGCATCTCAGAACGGGGATTTATTCCCGTTCGCCGCATCTCAGAACGGGCATTTATTCCCGTTCCCGTTTGTCCCGCCGTAACTCTAGAACAATTCCTTCTGTTCCCGGCTGGCGCGCTTGCTGGCTTTGGCGGCGCGGATGGTCTGCGCGGCTTCCTCGCGGCGGGCGGCGCGAATGGCCTCGCGGCCCGCCGCCGTGCTGCCGAAACGCTGGAAAAAGTCTTCGCGCCCGACTTCGTGCCGCACGATGGGGTCGGGATAGCGTTTCGTGCCGTACTCCGGTATCCACTGCCGGACATACTCGGCGTTCGGGTCGTAGCGCTGCATTTGCAGGGTCGGGTTGAAAATGCGCGTGGCGCGGCGCGGGTCGGTTCCGGTTCCCGCCACCCACTGCCAGCCGCCGTTATTCGAGGGCCAGTCGCCGCAGGTCAGTTGCTGCATGAAGTAACGCTCGCCCTCCTGCCAGTTGATGGCGAGGTCTTTGCACAGGTACGAGGCCGTGACCTGGCGCAGGCGGTTATGCATCCAGCCGGTCGCGTTCATCTGCCGCATTCCCGCATCCACGAACGGGTAGCCCGTCATGCCCGCCTTCCACGCTGCCAGCCGCGACTGGTCTTCGCTCCAGGGAAAGCCGCCGTATTCGGGCAGCATCGGGCCGCTCAGGGCGTGCGGAAAGTGGTAGGCGATGGCGTAGTAAAATTCGCGCCACGCCAGCTCGTCAATCCATTTGTCCGGGCCGGGGCCGTTCATTTCGCGCGCCGCCCGGTAACAGTCGCGCACCGAGAGGGTTCCCCATTTGAGGTGCATCGAGAGGCGCGACGTGCTGTTGAAATCGGAGGCGTTGTCCCGGTTTTGATGATATTCGCGCAGACCCGCACGTATAAACTCGTCGAGCCGGGTCTTGCCGGCCGCTTCGCCGCCCTTGGCGATTTGCTGGTTCAGCGTCAGGCCATAGTCGGCAAGCGTGGGCAATTCGGCGCTCGGAACGCGCGGCGCGGTTCGCAGGCGCGCGAGAAGCGGAGCGATTAGATAGCGCGCGGGCGTGTCGAGCTTGGCTTCCCACCGGCGCTTGAAGGGCGTAAAAACGGTGTAGGGCCGGTCTTCCTCGGTCAGAACCGACGCGGGATGCACGAGCAGGGCGTCCCGATACGCGCGCAGTTCGACGCCCTCCGTCCGGGCCAACTCCGCCGTCGTCTTGTCGCGCTGGATGGGATAGGGCAGGTAGTCCTCGTTGATATAAATGCGCCCGGCCCCAACCTCTTTCGCGACGCGCACGACCTCGCCGGGCGTGTCTTCGGAAACCCGACGAACGATCAACTGCCCGCCGTGCGCTTCGATGGCCCGTCTCAGTTCCGCCAGCGATTCCAGCAGGAAGGCGACGCGCGCCGCCCCGATGTCCGGCCCGCGCAGATACGTGTCGTCGAGAACATAAAGGCAGCGCACGGCCTGATTTTCGTCGAGAGCGTGAAAGACGGCGGCGTTGTCTTCGAGTCGCAGCCCGCCGCGAAACCAGAGCAGGCCGGTCGTCGCGGGATCATGGGGGGCAGATTGGGTCGTGGACATGGATAGAAGCCTCGCGAATATGTTGAGAATTGAACTTGTTCTTCCGGGTGGCGATGCAACTCTCATTCTACGAACCGCGCGTTATATCAGTTCGCAGGCATAAGCGCTGAAGGGGCGTGCGTAAAATTTGCGCGTGCAAAAAAAACCATGCGATTCTTTCGTCTTTCCGCGCTCATTCTAATTTTCTTGCTGGCGGCAATCGCTTTTTCGCCCTACCCGTCGTTCTGTACGGATGTAACTCAGAGATGCTGTCGTCGCGCAAACTGAACGCTTCTCTGAACGGCTTGCAAAAAAGGCCCGCCTGTCTTTTCGACGCGGCGGGCCATTTTTTGATTTGCATGGTAGAACAGAAGGCGAGAATGAAAGGGCTGCTGTGGGACGCTGGGAAAGGCGCGGGTCAGTCGTCGCCCGCGAGACCGTAGTTGTTGGCGAGGATGCCCAGATCGAGATTGTCCACGAAACCGTCGTTGTTCAGGTCGGCCTGCGCGACGAAACCGGGGTCGCCCGTCGCCGCGCCGAACGCCAGGGCGAGCAGGCCCAAATCCAGGTTGTCCACGCTGTTGTCGTTGTTGCCGTCGCCGCCCGTCAGCGTGATCGCCAGACCGCTCACGCCCGCGCTGAACACGCCGAGGGGCGTGACCTTCTGCAAATACTTGTCGCTTTTAACGGCCAGGGCGTAATTGCCGACCGGAATGTTGTCGAGGCTGAAATTCCCGTTCGGGTCGAGCGTCCCGCTGCGAACAAACGCCGCGCTGCCATCGGCGGGACGAAATGTGAACGTGACCGGTTGGGCGCGATGGGCCGGGTCGCAACCCTCCAGCGTCACCGCGCCTGCGACCGTCGCGCTCGACGCCGGATTGAATACAATGTCGAGGACGGAATGCAGTTCGATCTGGTTGGGCGCGGCCCCGCTCTGTCCATGAAAAAAGTCGAACATGCCCACGCCCATGATCTGCACCGGAATGTTGGCGGTCTGGAACTGATCCGAGGCCGAATACCGGGCTGTAAACTGGGCATACGCGCTGTTGACGCCGGTTTTGAACACGCTGCTCAGGCTCAAGCAGTGCGGGGTCGGAATTTCGGCGATCATGGTTCGGTTGGCGCTATCGCGCAGGATGAGATGGATGTCCTCGTCGTCCTCGGCTTTGTACTGCGTGAGCGTAGCGTTGATGACCCAAACGGTGGTTTCGTAGGGCGCGATGCGGTTGTTGCCGGGGATCGAGGCGGGATAAGGCCAGCCGGTCATCGTCGCAATGGTGGTCGCCATCGGGTTTTTGAGGTCTACCAGTTTCTTGTCGGCGTCGCTGCCGGTTTTGACGGGCCAGCGCTCCGTGCCGCAGAACGCTTCGAGCCAGGGAACTTCCTCAAGATTGGCTCCGCCGAGCGCGCCTGCGCCCAACAGACCGAGACCGGCGAGCAGCGCGAACAAAACAAATTTTTTGCGGGTAAGCGTCAAGTACCACTCCTTTTCCAAAAGCGTTCGGGGTATTTACCAGCGTGTCGAACCAGTACAGTATACACGACGAACGTGCGTCCTGCCGACAAAAATTTGACATAAGATTGCCGTTTTTGTCCGCGTCGCGGGAGTGGTTAAGAGGCAGGCGCGGCGCCGCCCGGAGGGACGCCGCAACGGGCGTTTTCACACGCAGCGAGTTGACAAAATTACACGCAAATGGTATAATTAAGCATTATTGATAGGATTTTGCGAACCACGCAAGAGGAGAAAACGTTGGCCGACGAACTGATTACCGGGAACGAAAATGGCGACAGCCCTAACGGCGAAGGCGAGTTGATGCTCGTGGACATTGAGCAGGAACTGCGCCGCTCGTACCTGGGCTACGCGGTTTCGACTCTGGTTTCGCGCGCCCTGCCCGACGCCCGCGACGGCTTCAAACCCGTGCAGCGCCGGATTCTTTTCGCGATGCGCGACCTGGGAATCACGCCCGCTTCCTCGCGAGTCAAGTCCGCCAAAGTGATTGGCGAGTGCTTCGTGGCAGGAACGCTCGTCAGCGCTCCCGCTGGACAGATTCCGATTGAGCGGCTGAATGTGGGCGACGCGGTATACACGCAAACCGGCGTTCGCCGCGTCACCGAAACTTACGTGATGCCGGAACAGCCGCTCGTCGAGGTCGAACTCGCCTGCGGGCGCAAGAACGTTTGTACGCCCGGTCAGCAGTTCAAAGTTTTGACTCCCGGCCTTGACCTTGTTTGGAAAGATGCCCGTGACCTGAACGAAAACGATTATATCGTCTCTCGCTCGGCTTCCGCCGCCCAGCCCGGCGACGCTTCCGCGCCCTACGTCATAGTCGCCAACGATATCGTGGTTGATGAAGAAATGGCCTATCTGCTTGGCTTTTTTCTTGCGGATGGCTGGATTGATCGAGATCGTCAGCGCGGTTATGATCGGCTTGCTTTTTGCGGCAAGGAAATCGCGATTTTGCAGCGTTTGCAGGCGATGCTGCGGGAGAAATTCGGCCTTGAATGCGCGATTACGCAGCAGGGGACTATGCATCAACTGCGCGTTCACGAAACCCGGCTCAACCGTCGCTTGATAGACGCCTTCGACTTGCGCGGTAAATACGCGCATAACATTGCCGTGCCGGACGCTATTCGTCAATCGCGCCCGGAGGTGATCTTCGCGTTCCTCTCCGGCTTCGCGGATGGGGACGGCTCCATCAACGAATCAAGAAATCTGCCGGCGCTGACCAGCGTCTCCGAAAAGTTCCTGCGGGACGTGCAAACGTTGCTGCACGGCTTGGGCATTCATGGTCAACTGTACGCTTACGAGCCGACCAGCAGCTACGCCGAAGGCAGGCGCGTTACCGGCAACTATCCGGCGTTCGTTCTCGAAATTGGCAGCCAGTCGTTTCAGGCATTGGGAGCGCATTTGAACCTGACGCATCCGGTCAAGCGCAGCCGCCTGGCCGACCACCTGCAAAGCGGGCGGTTTCAGCCGGAACAGGCCCGGCGCATTCCCTACCTCGGCCAGAAGATCATGACGGAGTTTCAGGCCAAACACCTGGGCGGCGGCTGGTACATGGGCGCAAACGGTTCGAAAGTGCGCTGTGGCTTGCGCTATGCGGACGGTACGAAATTGCGCTACCACGCCAATCTTGCCCAAACCTTCGAGGTGTATTACTCCACGCTGGCAACGCTTGGCGTTTTGAATAAGCTGGACGCCATCGGCTCCGCTTACGCCGACCTGGTTCGCGGACTGGCAGCGCAGGGCATCACGTTCAACCAGGTCAAAAGCGTTCGCCCGGCTCCCGCGCAGGTGACATTCGACATTCAGGTAGAGCGGGATCACGAGTTTATCGCCAATGGGATGCTCGTTCATAACTGCATGGGCAACTATCACCCGCACGGCGACGCCGCTATCTATGGAACCCTCGTTCGCATGGCGCAGGACTTTTCGCTCCGCTACCCGCTGATTGACCCGCAGGGGAATTTCGGCAGTGTTGATGGCGACCCGCCTGCGGCGCACCGATACACCGAGTGCCGCCTGACGCCGCTTGCGATGGAAATGCTGGACGACCTCGACCGCGACACCGTAGACTTCATGCCCAACTACGATCAGTCGCGCCGTGAGCCGGTCGTGCTGCCGGGGCGGTTTCCCAACTTCCTGTGCAACGGCGGCGAGGGCATCGCGGTCGGCATGAGTACGAGCGTACCGCCGCATAACCTGCGCGAAGTCGCCGACGCCTGCGCCTATATGCTCGACCACCCGGACGCGACCGCCGACGATCTGGCGAAGTTCATTCCCGGCCCGGACTTCCCGACAGCGGGGCTGATTCTAGGGACCAAGGGGGCGCGCGAAGCCTACCGAACCGGGCGCGGGCGCGTTATCATGCAGGCGCAGCTGCAAATCGAGCCGATGGACAACGGCAAGAACGCGATTGTCGTGACGGAACTGCCCTATCAGGTCAACAAAGCGCGGCTCATCGAACACATCGCCGATCTGGTGCGCCAGAAGCGCGTCGAGGGCATCACGGCCCTGAACGACTTTTCCGACAAGCACGGAATGCGGATCGTCATCGAGCTGCGCCGCGACGTGATGCCCAAGCGCATCGTGAATTTTCTGCTCAAGCATTCGGCCCTGCGCCAGACCTTCGGCATTATCCTGCTGGCGCTGGTGAACGGTCAGCCGCGAATGCTGACCCTGCCGCAGATCATCAGCCAGTATCTGGCCCACCGCAAAGACGTGGTGGTTCGGCGCACCCGCTACGAACTGGGGCGGGCCAAAGCCGCGGCGCACATTCGCGAAGGGCTGCAAATCGCGCTCGACGTTTTGGATGAGATTATCGCCCTGATCCGCCGCGCGCCGAGCAGCGAGGCGGCCCGCACGGAAATGGGGGCGCGCTTCGGGCTGACGCAGATTCAGTCCGAGGCGATCCTGAACATGCAGCTGCGCCAGATTTCTCAACTGGAGCGCCAGAAAATCGAGGACGAGTACAAGGGGCTGCTCCGGCAAATCGCCTTCCTGGAAGACATTCTCGTGAACCCGGCCCGCGTCGCCCGAATCGTCAAGGACGAACTCAAGGCGCTGCGGGACAAGTATGGCGACGAGCGGCGCACGCGCATTCTGCCCCTCGAAGCCGACGAAATCACGGAAGACGACCTGATCCCGGAAGAAAAAACCCTGGTTACCATCTCGCGCGACGGCTACATCAAGCGCGTGCCGCTGGACACCTATCGGACGCAAAAACGCGGCGGGCGCGGCGTGCAGGCGGCCAACTTGAAGGATGAGGATCAGCTGGCGCATCTGTTCGTGGCGACGACGACGCATTACATCCTGTTCTTCACGAATCGGGGGCGCGTCTACCGCCTCAAGGCGTATGAGGTTCCCGCCACGTCGCGGCAGGCGCGCGGACAGCACCTGAACAACTTTATCCAGACCGAGCCGGGCGATCAGGTAACGGCCATTCTGCCGATGAAGGACATGAAAGCCGAGGGCTACCTGCTGCTGGCGACCGAAAACGGCGAGGTGAAGCGAACCAAATTGGAAGAATTCGCCAACCTGCGCGCGAACGGCCTGATCTGCTTCGACATCGAAGAAGGCGACAACCTCAAGTGGGTCAAGCACACGGACGGGCAGCAGGAAGTCATGATGGTGACGCAAAACGGGATGTCCATTCGCTTCCCGGAATCGCAGGTCCCGGAGCGCGGACGACCGGCGGGCGGCGTGCGCGGCATCGAATTGCGCGACCCCAAAACGAAACAGTTCACCGACAAGGTTGTCTGCTGCGATCTGGCGTTCCCGACCAGCCAGCTGCTGGTTTGTAGCGAGCGCGGGTATGGCAAGCGCACCGACCTGGCCTCATACCGGTCGCAGTCGCGGGGTGGCAAGGGCGTCTTGACGATGAACGTGACGCCGAAAACCGGCCCGATTGTGGACGCCGCCGTTGTGGAGCCAGAAGACAAACTGATGGTGCTGACCGAAAAGGGCGTGACGATCCGCATGGACATCGTGACGATCCGGGCGACGGGGCGCAGCACGCAGGGCGTACAGCTCATTCGGCTGGATGCGACCGACCGTGTGGCGACCATCGAGCGGCTGCTGAACACGGACGAGGTGGAGGAAGAGGCGAACGCCGAAGCCGAGGCGATTGCGGCGGAGAGCGTCGTGCCGGTGCGCGCGGAGGGCCGCAACTCGCGCAGCAACGGCAAGAAGTAGCCGCGCGGGTCCAGAACACTCTGTCTCGAAACGCCGCCAGCCGGTTTGGGGTTGCCCCTCAGACCGGCTGGCGTTTTGTTTGGCCGCAGGGAATGGCCGCAAAAAAGCGCAAAGAGCGCAAAAGGGA
>JBBRNU010000134.1:0-8893 GCA_038230115.1 Chthonomonadales bacterium
AGAATTCCCGTTCCCATTATTGCCGTTGCCGTTCGCGGCGTTCTGGCCGTTCTGGGTGATGACCTGCGCGGCCATCAGGGTCTGCACAACGCGCAGCACGTCGTCGGAACCCGAAGCCGCCGCGCTATGCCCGCCCTCGCCGGTCGAGCCGAAGTTGACGAACTGCCCGTTCGAGAGCGCGTTGGCGACTTCTCTGGTCAGGGCCGGGGCCAGCTCCAGACGGCGCAGGTCAAGAAACGCCTGCCCGGACGCCGACAGCGCCTCGGCCTTGTTGCGGATCGCGTCCGCCTCGGCTTCGGCGATCAGGCGAATGCGCGACGCCTGCGCGCGGCCTTCCGCCTCCTGCTGAATGAAGTTTTGCTCGGCGTCGGCTCGCGCCTGCGTGATTTGCGTGGCGGCCAGTTCCGCTTCGCGCTGCCCGCGCACGGCGAGCTGCCGGTCGGCTTCGGCTTTGGCGATGGACGCGCCGTTCGAGGCGATCTGCATGTTCAGGGCGCGCTCCTGGTCGTTGACTTTCTGCTGCGCTTCCAATTGCGCGATGCGGGAGCGCTGCTCTTCCTGCGCCTGCACCACGTCGGCGCTCGCTTTGGCCCGCGCCGCCGATTCACGCCGCCGGGCTTCCGCTACCTCGCTCAAAACCGCCTTGATGTTCAGACTGTTGAACGACAGGCCCAAATCCAGCAGTTCGCGCGAGCAGGCCTGCTTGATGATGACGGCCAATTCGTCGTCGTCCGGCTCCGCCGCCACAAGCGCGCCTGCGGGCGCGCTTTGCGCGATGAGGGCCGCGCTCGTCGCCGCCGCGCTGCGCGAGTTGAACAATTGATCGTGCTTAAGCAGGTTGATGGCGCGCCGTCCCGCCGACGACAGCACGTCGGTCAGCGTGGACAGCTGCTCGGCGGGCGACTTCGAGAAAAATTTGTTGGCGGCGGTATTGACCATCGCGTCGTTTTCGCCCACGCTGACAATCGCCGACGCGCGAACGGTAACCTTGACCGGAGCCGAGCGGCCCGTCGTGTCGAGGTCGGCGGTCTGGTCGGTGATTTCGATGTCCACGTTGATGGCCTGGGCGGGAATGCTCCGCGCCTGAGTCACGAGCGGCACGACGAACGCTTTGGTCGGGCCGCGAAAGATTTGCAGGCGGCGCCCCATCTTTACCAGCAGGATTTCGCCAGCGTCTACGCTGCGAAGAAAAGTTGTCACAATCAGTGACGTGAGTGCGAACACGCCCAAAATCACGCCCAATACAAGGATTAACGGACTCACGGTACGCTCCATTCTGTGCGGCAAATCCGAAATTTGATTCCAATCGCATCTGCCGCGTCTACACATAAAACAAATAACGGGGCGGCTTCGCCTCACGCGCTTCAATGCGCGGCGCGGGCCGGTCATCCTCGCGCGGCCTGCCAGCCTGCTTTCCTACTTCAGCGAAACCTGGACGCGCTCGTTGGCGGCGTCTACTTCTTCAATACGTAATTTATCCCCAACGCGCACCGGCATCGCCGCCTGGCCTGCGGGCAGCGAGGCAGTCAACTGCACGACGCGCCCATCATGCACGACGGAAACGATGCCGCGCCCGTTTCGGAAAGGCGTCACGGCTTCAGCCTCGCCCAGCGTCAGTTCGTCCAGCGAAGCGCAGGGGTCGCCGCGAAACGCCAGCAGTCGGTTCCACCAGGGCGCCACGAGAAACCGCTCGATGAGGAGCGCGGGAACGAGGGCGGCAAGGCCCGCCAGCGTGGGCGCAAGATGCGCCGTCTCGACAAACGCATACCCGAACGCCCCGAACAGGGCCATGACACTGAAAATGGCGCGCGGCGAGGGCAGCCAGCGCAGCATATCGCCGCCGCGCCCCGAATGCTGTCCGCCGATGGCATGGGCGGGCGCGTGGCCCGCGGCGGCGTGACCGGCTCCGTGCGTGATGCCGCCGCCGTGCGAAAGATGGCCCAGTCCATGCCCGGCGGCCCCGATGTGGCCGCCGCGCGCCAGACCGGGAAGCGCCATCAGTGCCAGCCCAACCAGCCCGCCGATGGTCAATGCGAGAAAGAGTGACATTCCAGCCTTCGTTTCTCAAGGGCGCGGCGTACCGATTTACGCCTGCCGCGCCTGCGCGTGCAAATTTCATTCGCCACCTACAGTATTATACAACCAATGGCAGCGATTCGCAATTAACCGCCCAACTTGCGACAGCGGGCGGTTTTCAGCGATCTTTTAAAATAGGCCGCAGAAAGCGGGCCATGACGACGAGGACATATCTCAAAATTCGTCACGACCCGCTTGATTTTGCGAACTTTTGCGCCTCGCTGCAATGCGAGGACGGGAATAACGCCCAGCTTGAAACCGGACAGACGGGAATAAATCCCCGTCCTGAGACGCAAAGCCGGACGAACGGGAATAAATCCCCGTTCTGAAACGCTAGCCCTCCTTCGAGGGCTAAATGCAAAATGCCCAGAGCGCGTCTTCAATCCGCGCAGGCCAACGAGGCCGAGAGCGCCTTTAGCCCGCGCAAGCCTATGCGCTTTCGCGTTTTTTAGCCCGCGCAGGCGGGCTACGCATTTCAGAACGGGGATTTATTCCCGTCTGTCCCATGCCCGTTCGCCGCCCGCGCGATTCGGGTTAGCGCCCGGAGGCAAAGAAGCGCCCGCTGGTTTTTAGCCGATAATCGTCTTCACCGCCGCGACGATATGCGGGGCGTTGATACCGGCGGCGTCCAGCAGTTCGTCGGGCCTGCCGGAGCCGGGTATCTTTTGCACCGCCAGGCGCGTCACGTTGGGGTGCGACCCGCCCGGGCCGCCGAACACTTCCAGCACGGCGTCGCCCAGCCCGCCTTCGGGCCAATGGTCTTCCACAACCAGCAGATTGCCCTTGCAGGCGAGCGCGGCCTGTCGCAGCGTTTCGGCGTCTACCGGCTTCACGCTGTACAGGTCAATAACGCGAACTGCGATGCCTTCGGCGGCCAGCGTGTCATAAGCCTTCAGGCTTTCATGCAGCGTGATGCCCGCCGCGATGATCGCGACCGCGTCTTTGTCGGACTGCTTCAGGACTTTGCTGCCGCCAATCGTGAACGTCTCGTCCGGGCCGTACAGCACCGGCGTTTTTTCGCGCGTGGTTCGCATATAGACAACGCCCTTGCGGTCGGCCATTTGCGCGATGAGGTGCGCGGTCGTCGTGGCGCAAGAGGGGTAAAGAACCGTGCTGCCGCAGACCGCCCGGATCATGGAAAGGTCTTCCAGGGCCATTTGCGACGGGCCGTCCTCGCCAATCGAAACGCCCGCGTGCGAGCCGACCAGCCGGATATTGGCCTGCGAAATCGCCGCCATGCGGATTTGATCGAAGGCTCGCGCGAAGAAGGCCGCGAAGGTCGAGGCGAACGGGATTTTCTGCATGACCTGCAGGCCAACGGCGGCGCTGACGAGCTGCTGCTCGGCGATGTAGACCTCGAAGAAGCGCTCCGGGTACGCCTTCTTGAACTTGTCGGCGAACGTGGAGTTGCTGACCTCGCCATCCAGCGCCACGACGTTCGGGTTTGCCGCGCCCAGAGCGACCAGGGCGTCGCCGTAGGCCTCGCGCGTGGCGACTTTGCCGCCCAGGTCGTAGTGCGGCGGCTGAAAAGTCCCGGTCTCGCCCAGCTTCGCGGGCGTTCCCTCGCGCTTGCCCTGCGGCTTCACAATCAGGTCGCATTTCGGGTTGCCCAATTCGGCAAGCGCTTTGGCGGCTTCGTCGGCGGGCAGCGCTTTGCCGTGCCAGCCCGGTTGGTCGGCCAGGAACGAGACGCCCGCGCCCTTCTTGGTTTTGGCGACGATGCAGACCGGCTTGCCTGCGCCCATCGCCTCCTGATACGCCCGGTTCACGGCCTCGACATCCTGCCCGTCCACCTGAATGGCGTGCCAGCCGAAGGCTTCGGCGCGGGCCGCGTAGACCTCGCCATGCCATTCCAGCATCGTCGGGCCGCGTTGCCCCAGCCGGTTCATGTCAATAATCGCGACCAGGTTGTCGAGATTGTAATGCCCGCCCAGTTCGAAGGCCTCGTAGTTGGAGCCTTCGGCCATCTCGCTGTCGCCCAGCACGACCCAGATTTTGATGGGCAGTTTGTCCAGCATTTTGGCGCTGAAGGCCATGCCGACGCCTGCGGGCAGACCCTGACCGAGCGAACCGGTCGCCACGTCCACATAGGGCAGGCCGTTGGGTTCGGGAACCGGATGTCCCTCGATGCGGCTGCCCATTTTGCGAAGCGTGAGCATTTCGGCATCGGAAATCGCGCCCGCCGCCTTGTACATTGCGTAGAGCAGGGGGGCGGCGTGGCCTTTCGAGAAGATCAGGCGGTCGTTCGCCAGGTTGTGCGGGTCGGAAAAATCGTAGTGCAGGTAATCGGCGAGCAGAACGGCCATCAAATCCGCCGCCGACATGGACGACGTGGGGTGGCCGGAACCGGCGGCGGTGGTGCTGCGGATGCTGTCGGCGCGCAGTTGGGTGGCAAGGGCTTTCCATTCCTGGGGCGTGTGGGCCATGTCGGGGTCATCTCCTTCGACTGCAAGGCAGGGTTAAAGTTTCCGCGTCGGCGGGCGGGCGCGGCGGCTGGTATTATTATCGGGTTGGCGTGCGCCCCATTGTAGCAGATAGCCGGTGCGAATTCAATTCCCCGGCCCGCTGCCAGACGCAAATGCGCCCCGCTTTCCCTTTTGCATTACGGAAGCGGGGCTTTTCCTTACGGAACGTAAGCGGAGTGAAATGGTTCGCGGCGTTACCGCGATAGATTTGAGAGAGGAGTTGTTGGTACATCTGGGGCGTGAGAATGGGAAACATAAGGTGCAATAATTCTATCTCACACTATCCTAAGCAGACGACTGTTTTCAGGACATGAATAAACTGTATATCACGAGTAAATGGGGAAACCCAACATTGCTGCAGCCAGCCGCCACCGGGCAAGAAGCAAAATGGCCTCGCTCGCTCGGATCAGAGCTGGACATTCTTGAGAAAAAAGGCGGGCAAGTTCGTTCCCAGCCAGGCATTGACCCACTCCCGGTTGATCCGCATGCCGCGCTCGCCATTGGTCAGGATGACGATGCCCAGATTCCGCGCGGGAACGAGGGCAGAGAAGGCCTTGAACTCGCCGTTGTCACCCCATTGCCAGAGCGCATCGCTGGCCGTGCCCCAGCCGAGCGACCAGCCCAGCCGCGCATTGATTGCGACCTGCTGGCGGTATACGTCCGAATGCCGCTCACACAGGTCCCGCCCCAGATACGCCTCCAGCAGTAGCGCGTACTCCCGAGCGGTTGTGTGCAGGCTGGACGCGCCATTGACCTCGGAAGGACGCCAGTCATTCACGGGCATTCCAGCCGCATCGAACCCCGTAGTCGCACTATTAGCATACTCATCCCGCCACACAAAGCTGCTCTCTGTCATGCCGAGCGGGTCAAGAACGAGCCGTCGGGTGTAGTGGATTGCCGGTTCGTTCCAGATAGCCTCCAGCGCCTTCTGCAAGTAGACAAAGCCCGCCCCGGAGTAGCCCCACTGTTCCCCTGGCCGGTGCAGCCGCTTGATCGGTTTCCCCGCATCCAGCCAGTTGGGCCAACCTGTCGTGTGGGTGAGGACATGATGGGCGGTGATGCGTCCGAGATCTGTATCATCGACTTCGTAGGGTTTGTCCAGATACTGAGCGAGGGGACGCTCCATATCCAGTTTGCCCGCTTCCACGGTCTTGAGTACCGCATAGAGTAGCGCTTGTTTCGAGAGGGAGGCAGCCTGGAAGACCGTTGCCTCGGTGACCGGCGCTTCCCCTCCAGGTCGGTCGAGCCGAAGCAAAGTACCTGACGGGTCTTGCCGCCTTCGAGGAGTGCGACCGCCAGTCCGGGAGTCCCGGTGGCTTGCAGCCAGTAAGGTGTCTCGGTGGATGGGCGCTGAACCCGCTGTTCTATCTGCATGTGCATCCTTACGGCTGGTTTGACCTGGATTTGACCAAGGGTCTACAAATTGAACTGCCAATGGCGGCTTAAGAAAGGGCAGTGTTACGTGGCGGCTCCATGCAGCAATGTTGGGTTTCCCCCTAAATAAGCGGCAACGCGAAGAAGCGTTTATTGCCTTGCTCTACGGCGTTTTCCATGAGACGAAGAATCAAAAGGCTTTTTTCCCCGAACGATGGGACAAAGGGCGTTACTCGCTTGCCTTATTCCGACTTCACTCTGCTCTACCCGTTGCCATGCGTCTGTCTTCGCCCATGTCCATGCGGCGGATCAAACCGTCTTCTATTTGGTAGATATGCTGAACCGTCACTTCTTCGAGCAGATGCCCTTGCAAGTCATTCACCACCTGATGCACGTCAATGACGATGCGTCCCTTCGCATCCGTTTCAAATCGGACAGGTTCGACGTGGGGATCAACGAGGTTCCACTGCTTGCTCCAGTAGGCGCGTATCCCCTCATGCCCGTGAACGTAGCCGCCTTCCATCGTGTTGGGCCATTCTACTTCGGGGTGCATGGTGGTTAAGGCGGCATCGAGGTCGCGGGTGTTGAACGCGCGGTAAGCATTGGTCAGTAGTTCCTGGTCAGTCGTCATCGGGGCGCTCCATCAAAGAATCGAAGAAAGGATACGCGCGGTATACTCAATAGCAAGAAAAGCCTGCTTGCTTAGGGTGCGGCTCATGTACCAAAAAAACGAGGGTTTTCCGGTATGGAGTGGAGAGAGTCGCAATGACAGTAATACGCTCTAATATTCGTCTGGTAAAAGCGCGGTCGTGACGCTTCTATCCCATTCGGTAATGATCCAATTTTTTTCTCCCGTATGCGGGAGCGTACAAACGGAAAAGCGGGGGCTTAACGCGCCCGCTTTTTCTTTACAATGCGACGCCCCCACTTTGTATGCGTGGCGACGATGCCAAGACTAAGACAGATGCAAACTGCGCTCGCCCCAAAACGTTTGCGATACCGTAGAATTTTATCATGATGCCCCACATCACCGGAACAAACATACATCCTGCCAACATATAAAAGGCAACGACGAGCCAGCCAATCTCAGACATGAAATCGGTTAAGGCCTTGTTCGTGACCTTCTGCATCTCCTGAGATGACGTTAGCGCAGGAGGGGTTGAAGTATTCACGCCTTTTACGGCCCGCAGCGCCTGCACTTGCGCGACCGGAATATCCAGAACTTCGGCCACGTCCTGCACCGTTGGCAGGTCGGCGACGGATTGCTGTTCCGACCACGCGATGAGAATGGCGCGCACTTCCTCCGGCGTCAAATGTTGTCGTTCCGCTCCCTGCGCCTGCGTTTCCATTGCAAATTCTCCTCCCGCTCATACAACGTAAACGAAACTTTCGGCCTTGCCGCCCTATCGTCTTCGCTTCGGGACAGGCCGCACCCGACTTTAACCGCCTCGCCACCTTTAGCCGTCGGGCGTGTCCAGCAGCGATTGCAGGCGCGCGGCCAGTTCGGGCGGGAAGCGCGCAGGCCACGCGGCGTCAATCAGGCCGACTTCCAGCAGGTCGCGCAAATGGGTACGGTCTACGTCACGAAATGTCGTCAATTTGATGCGAACGAGGGCTTCGAGCGAGAAAACTTGAAAAGCGTCCGCCGGTTCGGACTCGGCGACATCGGGATTGGCGGCGAATTCTCCTGGACGAACCCACTCCCCTGCAAAAATAACGTGAACCGCGTCGCGCGTTTTGGCTTCCGGGCCATCCAGAAACATATCTATTCCCGCCGCGTGACGATAGACGAAACCGGCGTTCGCCAGGGCGGTTCGGGCCGCTTCCAGGTCGGCGCGGCGCAGCAGAATGTCCACGTCGCGCGTGCTGCGAACCGCCGCCTCGTCCACGCGCGTCACCCAGTCGGCGACCGCGCTGCCGCCGCCGACCGCATACGCAATACCCGCGCGTTCGAGAGCGCCGGTCGCCCGCAGCAAGCGCGCCCGCACTTTTTCCACCGCCGACACCATCCTGTCCAGCGAAAACGCCCCGTAATGCGCCGATGTCATTGTCGTTTCCTACGCGCCGCGAGCCGCCCTTACCGCCGCCTATCCGAACGAAGCCCAAACGTGTGCGTATTCTCTTCTGCAAGTAAAACGAAAGTGTTGAGGAAACCGATACGATTGACACAGGAACAGAAAGAAACGTTGATGCGCGCGGCGCTGGCCGAGGCGGAAGCGGGGATGAGCGAAGGCGAAGCGCCGATTGGCTGCGTTCTGGCGCGCGAAATGAACGGCAGCCCGCAGATCGTTGCGCGCGGCCACAACCGCACGAACGCCCTGCAGCGCAAAAACGCCCACGCGGAAATTATCGCGTTTGAGAATGCGGGCAGTCACGACGGACAGCCGCCCGCCCTGCCGCTGGACGCCGACGACGTGATTCTGGTTTCCACGCTGGAACCCTGCGTGATGTGTTTGGGGGCCGCGATGGAGGCGGGAGTCAAGACGGTTTTGTTCGGCTTGCAGGCTCCCGCCGATAATGGCACACAGCGCGTGAAGCCGCCGGAAAGCCCGGAAAGCTCGGCCCCGGAGATTCAGGTCGGCCTTCTGCCCGACGCGAGCCGCCGCCTGTTCGAGCAGTGGCTGAAGGGGAAGGAAGGCACGGCGCAAGCCAAATTCGTCGAGCAGCTGCTTGCCCTGACCTGAGGCAGGAGATTTCAGACGTCCCAGCCGGATTTGCCCGCTCCGCCGCGCCTGTCGCCCTGCTTCGCGCCCATGTTGGCGTCAATCAGCCCGGCGAGGTAGAGCAGGCTGGCGACGATGATGCAGGCCATCAGGCTCATGTTCAGGCCGCCGTGCCGATGCCCGCCCTGGAACCCCCAGGGAGAATACGCCAGCAGATAGACGCAGACGAGCGTGGCGGCGAGGAAAAACGCGCCTTTGCCCCACTCGCCGTTGTGCAGTTGGCCCGCGCCGGGCAGCAGGGCCGACAGCAGGACG
>JBBRNU010000135.1:0-8885 GCA_038230115.1 Chthonomonadales bacterium
GTGTTCGTTCCGGCGCGCGGCTGGCGGCGCGAATACCCGACGGACATTGCCGCGTATGCCGACAATTCGGTCGGCGACCCGTCCATCGCCAGCGACCGTTTCTGGCAGGAGGCCGAGCATTCCCTGCAAACCCTGATCGCCCACCTGCGCGGCAGTGCGTGGGACGGGCGCGTTTTCGGCTATCATCTGGAGCGCGGCGAATGGTTTCAGCCCGCCGATTTGGGGTATGACCGCAGCGTCGCCAACCGGGACGCTTTCCGGGACTGGCTGCGCGAAAAGTACCAGAACAACCTCATCCTGCTGCGCGCCGCCTGGTACGACGGGCAGGTCCAGTTCCACACGGCGGAAATTCCGCAGCCGCCCGTCAAGCCCGCCGCCAACCGCGCCTTTTTCGAGACTCGCCGCGAGCGGCGCACGATTGATTTCTACGAATTCACGTCGGAAATCACCGCCCGGCGGCTGACCGCCCTGGCGAAAACGGTCAAGAAAGCCTGCGACTATCAGGCGCTGGTGTCGGTCTGCTACGGCTACACGTTCGAGTTTGGGCATGGCTTCAGCGGACATCTGGCTCTCGCGCAATTGGAAGCCTCGCCGTACATAGACTTGATTTGCGGCCCGCCCTCGTATCGCGACCGCAAGCCGGGTGGCGCGGCCTCGCTTCCGGCCCCGGTCGAGTCGCCGCCCCTGTACGGCAAGCTGTGGCTGTCGGAAGACGACACCAAAACGTATCTCGCCCCCCTCGCGCAAGACCCGGACGACTTCAATCCGCGCCTGGCGACGAAAGAAGCGACCGAGCAGGCGCAGGCGCGGGCGATGGGCAAGGCGCTGACACACACGACCGGCGTGGGCTGGATGGATTTATGGGGCGAGGGCTGGCTCGACGAGGACAGCGTTTGGGAGCGATTGGGCGCGTTCACGACCCGCTACAAAACATTTCTGGACGCGCGCGAATGGGAGCGTGTGCCGGAAGTCGTTGCGCTCGTGGACGAGAAGAGCCTGCTGCACGTGCAGCGCGGCGAGCCGTTCTTCCGCAAACTCACGAACGGCCTGCGCGATACCCTGCAGCGCGCGGGCGTCTCGTATGGAACGTACCTGCAAAGCGACGTCCTGGCCGACGCCTTTCCGACCGACGCGCGGCTCTATCTTTTCCTGACGCCCTACCGCCTGACGACGGAACAGCGCGCGGCCATCAAAGAAAAACTCCAGACCGGCGGCAAAACGCTGGCCTTCCTCTACGCGCCCGGTTCGTGCGAGGAACGGCCCGCCCTGAGCGGCGGCATGGAGGAATCGGCGACCGGAGCGATTGGCATTTCGGTGCGCCAGCAGGCCTGGAATTCCGAGGTCGGCTCGCGCGTCGTGGAGCCGAAACACCTGATTACCGAGCGGCTGATCGGGCGCGAAATCGGCGTGAAAGAGGTCTTGAATCCCTCGTTTTACGTGGAGGACGCCGAAGCGACGGTTCTGGCCGAGTATCAGGGATCGGGCCTGCCGTCGCTTGCGGCGCGCGATTTCGGAACCTGGAAATCGGTTTTCGTGGGCGACCCGGCCCTGCCCCTCGAACTGCTGCGCGGCATCTGCCGGTATGCAGGCGTGCATCTGTGGACGCCGCAGGGCGACGACATCACGGAGGTCGGCAACGGCTGGCTCACGATTCACGCCACGCGCGACGGACAGCGCACGCTGCGTCTGCCGGGCGCGACCGGCCTGTACGACCTGACCGATTCGCGCCTGATCGCCGACGAAACCCGCGATTATCGTTTCTTCCTGCGCGCCGGAATGACCCGCGCGTTCTGCATCGGCCCGACCGCGCGGCTGCAAAAATTGGGCCTGCCCAACATCACGCTGCCGACCGGCGATCCCGACAGCATTGCGGGCGCGCGGGCGCGCATCGTCCTGGACACGCCGGGAGAAGCCGACGCGGAAACGGAAATGGAAAGCGCCGAAGAAGCGGCGGAACCGCCGACCGGCCTGCCGCCGATTTCCCTTCCTGCCGACCGCAGCGCCGACCTGGAAACGCTGAAAGCGATTCTTAGCCTCAGTCCAAGTCAAATAAACGACGCGGGCCTGGATATGGAAACCGATGAGGACGACGAGGACGCGCTTGCGGAAGCGCCGACAGCGGAAGCGAGCGGCGCGGAAAGCGGCGAACTGCTTGCGAACGGGCGGCGGCGACGGCGGCGCGGCGGGCGCGGACGAGGCCGCAAGCGCGACGACGAAACGAACGGAACCGCCCCGACAGACGGCGACGCCTCAGGCGGTCTGCCCGCGCTGAACGGCGCTGTCGGCGACGACCTGCCCGCCCCGGAACGCTTCGCCAGCGGCCCAATTCCCGGCCTGGACGACGTCGCCTGATGACGCGCCCGCCCCTGACCGGCAAAGAACGCATCGCGTTCCGCATCGGGGCGCGGGCGCGCAAGTTCGTCGTCGAGGACTGCCTGATCGAGGGCTATGATTATCTGTACGCCTGCCTGACGGAAGCGAAAACCGCCGACCCGGAGCTGTACGCCCTGCTGGAAAAAGAACTGGAAAAGTTCGAGCGCCGCGTCCAGCAGGCGGAACAAGAGGAAGACGGCACAGACGGCTGAAACTTCCCGCGAAGAAGTTGAGCGGCACTGAAAGTTTTGCCTGTTGAGAAAAACCGGCGCCTCCCTTGTGGTTGTCCACTTGTTTTAATGGGACCGAAAGTGTTACGATCCAACATTGCATTCGCGTTGGCGGGGCGATGTGGAAGGAGGCTACTATGTTGGCTCTCGATATTCCTGACCTGTTTCGAGAGGAAAACTTCGGTAACAGCGCGTCAGCGGAAAACGCTGATTCGGTTGCTGAAAATTCCGCTGACTATTCTTCCGTTGCTTCCTCCGCTCCACTGCCCGCTTATGCCGATCCCTGTTTGGGCGTTCGGCTTTATCGGGGCGACGCGCTCGAATTGCTGCGCCGCGCCAAACCGGAAATGTTCGACCTCATTTTTGCCGACCCGCCTTATTTTCTTTCCAATGGCGGCATGACCTGTAAGTCTGGGCGCATGGTCAGCGTAAATAAAGGAAAATGGGACAAATCCGAAGGCATCGAAGCCGACCACGCTTTTAACGTGGAGTGGCTGCGGGAGTGTCAGCGTCTCTTGAAGCCCAACGGCGCGATCTGGGTTTCCGGCACGAGTCACAACATCTACTCGGTCGGCTACGCAATGCAAACGCTGGGCTACAAAATTCTCAACGACATCGCTTGGTACAAGGTAAATCCGCCGCCGAATCTCGCCTGCCGTCGTTTTACCCATGCCACCGAAACGGTACTTTGGGCCGCAAAAACCGAAAAAAGCCGCTACACATTCCATTATGCACGGATGAAAGAAGACAACGGCGGGAAGCAAATGCAGTCGCTCTGGCGCATTCTGCCGCCCGCCGCCCGTGAGAAGCGGCATGGCAAGCATCCAACGCAGAAGCCCGAAGCTCTGCTGGAGCGCATTATCCTTGCCAGTTCAAACGAGGGCGATCTTGTGCTTGACCCCTTCTGTGGGAGCGGCACAACTGGCGTCGTCAGCGCCCGGTACAAGCGACGGTTCGTCGGTTTCGAGATCGAAAACGCCAATATAGAAATCACTGTCAATCGTATGAAGGACGAATACGCCCGTCATGGCCTCTTCGATGCATTAGAAGAGCCAGCGGGGGAGAAATCGCTAGGATAGGGAGGCGGCAAATTGACAATTGGCAGATGGATCAAGAAAATTCCCATTGTGGATGGCGAGTACGTTCCGGTAGTAAAAAGAAATATAGATTTTTTCACCGGCCTGCCGGGTGACGAGAATTACTCGGTTCGTAAAGTTTCCCTCGACAAAATCAAGGTAGACACGCGCCGAATGGCATACCCTAACGTGCCAAGTTTGGATGAGGCGCTTCACCTGATCCAATATTTCGACATCGAAAACTGGCTTCCCATCCGTCTCGATGACGAGTATTATTTGCTCGACGGACAGCACAGAATGATCATTGCGCGGTTGTTAGGCTTAAAGTATTTGGACGCAGTTATGCCGCGTGAGAAGGAGTAACGCCATGCCCGGAGGTTCCGCTGCCCCGAAGAACGGACAGGAACTAACCAGAGCGGTTGCCGCCCTCGGCAAAGAACTCGACCTCGAAGTTCATGAGCAGTTCGAAGTCGCCCGCCGCCTGTGGGGAGCCAAGCGCCGGATAGACATACTCCTGATTCACAATCCGACGCGAAAAACGCTCGGCATCGAGTGCAAATAGCAGGGAATCAAAGGGACGGCGGAGGAGAAAATACCTTCCACCATCCAGGACATTGCGGCATGGCCCATTGCGGGCCTTGTCGTTTTCGACGGGGCTGGCTTCACCGAAAACATGAAGGCGTTCCTCATCGCCACGGGCAAAGCCGTCGAACTCAGCGACCTCGTACCCTGGCTGCGCCTCTATTTCGGGCTTGAAATTTCTCCCAAGACCGGCGGCAAAGGCTCTGCAACACAAATAACATTGAGCGTTGAAGCGGAGGAACCGGAGACTGAGGAGGAAGATTAGACGTGACTGCGAAACTTGCAGCCGAGCAAGAGGAAGACAGCGCGGAAGGCTGGGGCAATGCAGGATTATCGGCGTTACGTTCCGATTTGGATTGCCGCCATCCAAAGCGGCTATCTCAAAACGCCCGCTTGGGTGAAGTGGGCGGAACCGCACGTTATCAGCGACGAGCCGACGCAGTTCTGGCTGGTGGATTTGTACCAGGCGAAGAATGCTGAAGAGGCGCTTACCGCGCTCTACTCCGCCTATCGCGACCATCTTGGACCTCCTTACATAGATTACGCCGATTACGGCGGGGCCAGCGATTACGGGGGGCATTGCTCGGCTTCTTATACCTGCGTTACGAGCGGGGAGAATTCAGTTTGGACGAGTTTCTCAGCCAGGCAGGTATGGAAGCCGATTGCGGCAACTACGACAATCCTCATTGCGAAACCATTTATGCCCTGCTGACTCGGTATGAGCAGGCGACGGCAAGAGGGAACTCGAGCAAGCCCTACGAGAGCGAAGCCGCTTTGCTGTTCGCGCGCCATCGGGAACTCGCCGCCGATTGGCTGGCGTCGGTAGGTTTACTGTAAAGCGCGTTGACAAAAAAACTGACGCCCCGAACGCCGCCCATGATGTCAAGTCACGAGCGGCGTTCCTTTGTTTCCGCGCTGGTTGGAAAACGTTGGCATAGGCGGAAAGTTCCGGTGTATAATGAAGCGGGACGTTGAGGAAGCTGCGTCTCATTTTTTGCGAAGGAAATATTTTCATGTCCGCAGATTTGCATTCTTCGGCGGTCAGCCCGTTGGGACGCCGCGCGCAGGAACTCTACGCGCGCCTGCGCCCCGAAATCGAACGGCCTGAAAACATCGGCAAACTCATCGTGATGGACGTAGAGTCCGGTGACTATGAGATAGACGCGGCGGGCATCGAAACCTCGCGCCGCCTGCAAAATCGTCATCCGGGCGCGACCCTTTACGCGCTTCGCATCGGGTACAAAGCGGTGGAAACTCTGGGCGGAATTCTAGAGCGCGCCGAAGCGTGATGACTGGCAGCGTCCGCTCGCTTCACATTATGCTGCCGGTCACGTTTCGCCTGACGGGATTGCCCGACATAACCATTGAGTTCATTGTGGATACGGGTTTTACGGGCCTGCTCACGCTTCCGCCCGACGCTGTTACCGCGCTGGGATTGCCGTTTCTCCACAAAATTCCGGCGCAGTTGGCCGACGGCAGTTTTGTCGAGGTGGCAATCCACGCCGCGACCATAGTCTGGAGGGACGTTGAAGCGGAGGCGCGGGTTCTGGCGACCGGCGAGCGTCCTCTGCTGGGAACCGCCTTACTGGATGGCAGCGAACTGCTCGCGCAATTTCGTGAAGAGGGCTTGGTTACGGTGGAAGATTTGTAGTTGCGTCGGCCATTACTTTTGTAGAACGCCGCCCGTGATGTCGAGTCGCGGGCGGCGTTCTTTTGTTTCCGCGCTGGCGTTGAAAAGTGTCGGCGCAGTCGAAAATTCCGGCGTAGGTTCCGGCTTGTAATGAAGCGGGACGCGGAACAAATTCGCTTCTCAACTCGCGCGGGCGTTCAGAATTGCGCGGCCAGCGCGTCGGCTTTCGCCTGAAGTCCGGGCAGATCGCCGTGCGCGATGATCTGGCAAAAAGCCTGCTGCAGCCAGTCCTGCGCCTCGGAATGGCTGTCGAGTTGATGATGAGCGGCGGCGGCCACGAGCATGACGCGGGCGCGGTCGAACCGGGAGTGGCTGGCGTCAGGAACCGGCAGGACACGCAGCGCCAGCGCAGGCTGCTGCGCGTCCTGCAGCAATTGTCCGTAGTCGAAGCGCCGTAGATAGATTTCGACCGGATCGCCGCTCTGCTCCGCCGCCTGACGCGCCCTTGCCGCGAGCCTCAGCCCGACCTCAGTCTGTCCGTCCAGTGTGGCTTATGTCGCCATGTCGCTGAGTATCCAGGCGGTGAATGTCGGCAATACCGAGTGTTCCGGCTAGGAATGAAGCCGCCGCAAACCGCGCTGAGGGGCTGGCCGCTAGCCGCTATACACCACCGCCGACGCTTCAACCAGAAGCGAGCGCAGGAAGACGTCCGGGGCGTCTTCCTGCCGGGGAACAAGCAGGAGCGCCTGCTTTGCCAGCGGTTCGGCCTCCGCCCACCGCCGCGTACTGCGATAGTGTATCCCATGATAGGCGCAGAGACGCGCCAGCATTGGACGCGCCGCCGCGTTGCGCGCCGCCCAATTCCAAGCCTCGCGCCGCAGCGCCAGATGATCCAGGTCTTTCAGGCCGGGCGGCGCTGACAACACGTTTCGCAGGCGCGCGTTCAGGTCGGCTTCTTTGGCTTCCCACGTTGTCGGCTCCTCCGGCGATACGGTCAGGTCGCCGGTCGTGAGCGCGATCAGCTCGTCTTCGCGCGCCCCCAGCGCGTAGCAGAGCGCCTGTATCTGCGCGGTCGCGGGCAGTCGCTCGCCCTGTTCCCAGCGCGCTACCGCGCTGCGCGTCACCCCGACCGCTCCGGCAGTCCGCTCCTGCGTCCACCCCTTTCGCAGCCGCATCGCCCGCAGCAGGTCGTAGGAGACCGGAGGCGCGCCCAGCCCGTCGGTATCATCGGGCCGACGCAGATGGCGCAGGGCGCGGGGCGCTTTCATTTGGGCGAAGACCAGAGCGCGCTGCGCGGCATCCGCCTGGAGCGCTGTTAGCGCGGCCTCCAGTTCCGGCACGCGCGGCGAACGCGCCCCCGACTCCCATTGCGACAGCGCCGCCTTACTCACGCCCGCCGCCCGCGCCACCTGCCCCTGCGACCAGCCGCCCGCCGTTCGCATCTCCCATAACAGCGTTCCGATGCGCTCCGTCATGTCCGTGCCGCCTCCGTGAACCTCGGTTTCCGCGCGCCGCGCCTCGGTTCCGTAATTCGGCGGCGTCCGCGCAGCCCCCTGCAAACCGTTCACAAAACTGGAACGCCGTTTCGCTTTCCGGCGCGCGCTGGAATTGGGCTGCAAAATCCTGTATCCTGTACCCAGCCGCCCGCAGCATCGAAATCGCGCCATCGTCGCCGGTTTCCGCAGTTTCTTCGCGTTTCTCCGGCAAGGCGCAGACGCGCGGACGCGGCCAGAAAAGGAGCGCCGTCTTATGATCGCTACCGTGCTCTCGAACCCGATACTGCAGCGCGCGGCGCGGGCGGGCCTGCGCGCCCTTGTCAGCCTGCTGCTGGCCTTTCTGCCGCTTCCCGCAGCTCTCGCGCACGCCCAGACCGTCCCGCCAAGTCTCAATTTTCAGGGCCGGCTGGCAACACCGGACGGAACTCCCGTCGCCGACGCCGCTTCGCAGTCACTCACTTTCCGTCTTTATTCCGCCTCGTCCGGCAGAACCCCGCTCTGGTCGCAGAGCAGTCTGGTTCCCGTCCATAACGGCGTGTTCGCCGCCCGCCTCGACTTCTCCACCGGTTTTACGGCAGGGCAGACGCTTGCCAGCGCATTCAATGGCAGCGCCATTTATCTGGAAACGCAGGTTGGCAGCGACGCGCCTCTCACGCCGCGCCAGCCGCTGGCTTCTAACGCCTACGCCTTTCTTGCCAACTCCGCGCTTTCGGTTCCCGATGGCAGCGTCACGCTTTCCAAGCTGGCGGGCGGCGTACTGAATTTCAACCACATTAGCGGGCAGATTGTTGGCAGCCAGATTGCCGCTGGAACCATCACCAATGCCAACCTGAGCGGCAGTCTGCAAAGTACGCTAAACCTGCTTTCTCTCAATCCGGTTCCCTTTCCGGTTGGCAGCGCCGCCACAAACGACAGTCCTTTCTTCGTCGCCGTTTCGGGCGGTATGGCCTATGTCGTCGGTTTCAGCGACACGCTGCAAATCTTCGATGTCAGCAGTTCCGCCAACCCCGTTCTCACGGGCAGCGCCACTACGGGCAGCCAGCCAGTCGCCGTCGCCGTTTCGGGCAGTACGGCCTACGTTGTCAACAGCAGCGGTAACACGCTGCAAATCTTCGACGTGAGCAATCCCAACAGCCCGGTTCTCAAAGGCAGCGTCGCTACAGGGAATGGTCCCGCTGCCGTCGCCGTTTCGGGCAGTATAGCTTACGTCGCCAGCGTCAACGCCAACGTTTTACAGACATTCAACGTGAGCGACGCGCTCCAGGTCAGCGGGAACCTGCTGGTCACGGGCGGCGGTTCTTTCGGCGGCATAGTGACGGCCAACGGCGTGACCCTGACTTCGGACGCCCGCTACAAAGCCAACGTGCAGGCGCTCGACAACCCGCTTGACGACATTCTCAACCTGCGCGGCGTCACCTACGACTTCGACCGCGCAAAGTGGCCCGCCAAAAACTTCCCCAACGGCAGGCAGATTGGCTTCCTCGCGCAGGAGGTCGAA
>JBBRNU010000136.1:0-8847 GCA_038230115.1 Chthonomonadales bacterium
GGCCCTTTCACGGTATTGGGGTTTGGTCCCCCTTTGGGAGGACCCCCTGGTAAAAACCCGGGGGCTGAACCCTATGGGGCGACTAACCGCCCGATTTCAACCTTCCCTTGTTGCGCTGCGGCGCTTTTTTGCGGCGAAATAAAATGCCGTCCAGAATCGGATTCGAGCATTGCCGCTGCACCGAACCAACATTTTCGACAACCCTGAATGCATCGTCCCGGAGAATTTCACCTTGCGTTTCCTGATTCTACTTCTTTTCTGCCTGGTCGCCTTCGCCGTTGCGCCCGGCTCGCTGTTCGCCCAGACCGTGCCTCCCAAAACCTACGAGGGCATCTGGCTCGGCGCGCTGAAATTGCCCTCCATCTCTCTGCGTGTCGTCGCCAACATCGTTCGCAAGCCCGACGGCGCGTACACAGTCACGCTGGACAGCCCGGACCAGGGCGCGCACGGCATTCCTGTTGACGCGGCCACGTTCGCCAACAACATGGTTCGCATCGAGGTCAAAGCGCTGCACGCCGTTTTCGAGGGGCGCAGCGACGCCGATCTGACTGCCATCGTCGGCGCGTTCACGCAGAACGGAAACACGCTGCCGCTCACGCTCAAGCGCGTGGACAAGGTTCCCGGTTTGAACCGCCCGCAGGAGCCGCAGCATCCTTACCCCTACGACGAAGAAGACGTCACCTACAAAAATGAGGGCGCGAACGTTACCCTCGCGGGAACGCTGACCAAGCCGAAAACCGGCGGGCCGTTCCCGGTCGTTCTGCTGATTACCGGGTCGGGACCACAGGATCGCGACGAAACCCTCTTAGGGCATAAGCCGTTCCTGGTTCTTGCCGACTATCTGACGCGGCGCGGCCTCGCCGTCTTGCGCGTGGACGACCGGGGCGTCGCCAAATCTACGGGCGATTTCGCGACGGCCACGAGCGCCGACTTCGCGACCGACGTTCTGGCGGGCGTCAATTATCTCAAGACGCGCAAAGACGTCAATCCCGCGCAAATCGGCCTGATCGGGCATAGCGAGGGCGGCCTGATTGCCCCGCTTGTCGCCACGCAGTCCAATGACGTCGCGTTCATCGTTCTGATGGCCGGGCCGGGGCTGACGGGCGAAGAAATTCTGCTGAAGCAGAGCGCGCTTATCAACCGGGCGTCGGGCGCGACCGACGAAATCATCGCCCGAACCAACGCCCAAAACGCGCGCTTGTACGGCATTGTTGTGAAGGAAAAAGACAACGCCGCGGCGCGCAAGGCGCTGGACGCCTCTTGGAAGGAGATGAAGGCTGGCCTGACCGACGCGGACAAGAAAGACCCGGCGCTTTCCGATGCCGCGATGCAGGCCCAGTTCGCGCAGATCACGTCGCCCTGGTTCCGTTACTTCCTTACCTACGACCCGCGCCCCACGCTGCAAAAAGTCGCCTGCCCCGTCCTGGCGATCAACGGCGCGCTCGACCTGCAGGTTCCGCCAGCGGAAGACCTCGCCGCCATCGAAACCGCGCTCAAAGCGGGCGGCAACAAAGATTACACCACCCGCCTGCTGCCCAAACTCAACCATCTGTTTCAAACCAGCGTCACCGGTTCGCCCTCCGAATACCTGGTAATCGAAGAAACTATCGCCCCGCTCGCGCTCGCCACGATGGGCGACTGGATCGTGCAGCATACGCTGGCTAAAAAATCGCCGGATAAACCGACCGCTCCTTAAAACCAGACAGGGAATTGACGCGAAGTTCGGGAACATAAACAGGCGGTCAACGTCCATGCAATTACGCGCGGCATTCCTTCGAGGCCCGCGAACTCAGGCGAAGACACCTTACTTCCCCGCAGGAGAACCCAAAGGATGATTGATCGCACGGCTTCCCACAGCCGCGTTTTTCGCGGTACGGCGCTGCTGATTTCACTTTCCATGGCCGCTCCGCTGCTCGCGGGCTGCGGCGGCAAAGATAATAGCGCGATTCCTCCGCCCGTAGATGATACGCGCGGCGGCGCGATGTCGGCCCCCGCCAATCGCGGCGGCGCAATGGCCTCGAATCCCGCCACGGCCGCGCCGCAGCGTACCGGCATGACGACCAAGCAAAAAGTCGTTTTGCTCGGCGGGGCCGCGCTGCTCTACTACCTTTACAAGCGCCACCAGAAGCAGCAAAATCAGGAAGTGCAGTATTACCTGTCGAAAAACGGACAGGTCTATTACCGCGACCCGCAGACGCATCAGGCGCACTTCGTGACGCCGCAGAAAGTGACGCTGGACGATCAGGAATCCCAGGAAATCAGCCGCTATCGCGGGTACAACAACAGTACGAGCGGCGACACTTACAACCCGCAGACCGACGCGGCGGGCGCGCAGTAACCGCCCTCAAGGAGAGAACCATGGGACTCGACTTCCTTATGCAGCAGGTGAAGAACGCGATCTTCAATGATGACAAGACCCAGTATCAACATGGCGATACCGGTGGCCTGATCGGGCAAATCGAAGGCCTGTTCGGGCAGCACGCGCAGAACACGCAGAACCAGCCGAGCGGCATGGACCCCTATGGCGGCGTGCCGAGCGAAACCGGCCAGTTCGGAAACGTCCGCCCGGCCAGCCAGGACCCGTATGGCGATCCCGCGGATCAGCCGATGGGCCGCAACATCCGGCCTGCCAGCGAAGACCCCTACGGCGACCCCGCCGATCAAGGCCGCTGACCGCCCGCCAAACGTAACCTGAACGAAAATGACCCGCTTCCGCCTGCCAAGTTGTAGGCAGCGAAGCGGGTCATTTTTATTGTACGCTTGACTCACGGCCAATGGAACCGCGCGCCAGCAGGCTTCCCAGATACCCGCTTACTCTGAATGCTCCTCTGTTCGTCCAATGGAGCGGGTGGAAGGAGGCGGGGCGGTCAAGATTGTCCCCCGTTTTTACCGTTCGCCGCGCGAAACGGCGACCCGGTTCTGATACGCGCCTACGCTCGCCAGCAAAACAAACGCGGTCAGCGACAGCAGCAGTGTGTCGCGCAGGGCCGTCTGGTTGTGGCCGGATTGGACGGCGGCGTACAGCGCGAGCGGGAGCGTTTGCGTTCGGCCCGGAATGGAACCGGCGACCATGAGCGTGGCCCCGAACTCGCCGAGCGCGCGGGCGAACGCCAGCGCCAGTCCCGCCAGGAGGCCGCGATACGACATCGGAACGATGACGTGGAACAGCAACGCCCGCTCGGTTGCGCCCAGCGTTCTTCCGGCTTCCAGCAGTTCCCGCTCGACCGAGGCGAAGGCGGCAGAGGCGGTGCGAACGAACAAGGGCAGGGCCATAATCGCGGCGGCAATCGCCGCGCCCTCCCAGGTGAACAGCAGGCGCAGGCCCGCCCGGTCGTTGAGCCACCGGCCCGCCGACGTGCCGCGCCCCAGGAGCAGAAGCAAGTAATAGCCGACGACGGTCGGCGGCAGCACGAGCGGAAGCGTCAGCAGCGTCTCGATCAGCCCCTTGCCGATGAAGCGCCGCCCGTGCGCCATCCACCAGGCGGCGAGGACGCCCAGCGGCAGCATCAGCAGTGTGGCCGTCGCCGCCACTTGCAGCGACAACCAGAGCGGCGACCAGTCGAACGGTTCCGGGTTCATGGTGTATTCGACGCCCATCAAGGCCGCGTCGTTCCCGGCGTCGGCGATTTACCCGGTGCGATTCCGCCCCGCAACACATGCTTGCCCGCTTCGTCACTGCCTCGCAAGGGCTTATCCCTCCCCGCTCCCTTTCTCAGCAGCGCAGCCGGGGCGGGCATGAAACCGTAGCGGGCGAAAATGGCCTGCGCGGTCGAGGTCTGTAGGAACGCGGCGAAGCGGCGGGCGGCAGGGGCGTTCGGGGCGTTCGCGATCACGGCGACCGGATACGTAATCGGCGCGTGATCTCTGCCGGGCCGGGCTTCCTCTACGACCCGCACGCGCGCTTTTTCGAGCCGGGCGTCGGTCGCGAACACAATCCCGGCGTCCACGTCGCCGTTTGCGACATAGGTCAGGGTTTGCCGCACGTTTTCGCCCAGGACGGCTTTTGCCTGCACGCTTGCCCATAGCCCGCGCCGGGTCAGCGTAGCCTGCGCGTACCTGCCGGAAGGAACCGAGGCCGGATTGGAAAGCGCCACGCGCCGAACCGCAGGCGAGCGCAAATCCTCCCAATGGCGAAGTTTGCTGTTCACCGGCGCGATCAAAGCCAGGCGGTTGCCCGCGAAATCGGCGCGCGTTGGAATTTCGATCCGCCCGGCCTTTTGCAGCGCGTCCATTTCGGTTGGCGACGCCGACGCGAAAACGTCCACCGGAGCGCCCTGCTCGATTTGCTGCTGCAACGCGCCGGACGCGGCGAAGTTAAAGCGCACGACGGTTTGCGGATTCGCCTTCGTATAGGCCAGCCCGGTTTGGTTCAGCGCGTCGGTCAGCGAGGCCGCCGCCGACACCAAAATCTCGTCGGAGCGCGCGGTCGTCGGTCTGAAC
This sequence comes from Chthonomonadales bacterium, assembly GCA_038230115.1. Taxonomy (GTDB): domain Bacteria; phylum Armatimonadota; class Chthonomonadetes; order Chthonomonadales; family Chthonomonadaceae; genus JBBRNU01. The sequence continues at coordinate 4,441 of JBBRNU010000136.1, forward strand.
ACCAGACTCGCCCCCAACGCCAGTCCAAAAAATACCGTCCCTCGCTTCGCCAAATTCTCCAATCCCCTTCCTCAGCCTTCGCCACAAAGCGCATTTCACATTCAGGTTCAGGACGCTGACGCTGCGCCGAACTGCCAACGGTTGAAACCTACCGTTGCCGAAAATTTGCAGGGAGTGGCGAAATGCATCCTGCAGGCCGCGACGAAATAAATTTCTTCGCGTTGTGGCGTTCCGCCTTGTGTCCTTCGGACACGGGAGTCAGCAACGAATTGAACGCTGCTCGTATCGTGTCCGAAGGACACACAACCGCAGGCTGCCCAGCGAAGAAATTCATTTCGTCACGGCCTGCGATACAATTCACTCCGCTGCCCGCGATGCAATTCATCTTGCCGCCGCCCCGCTTTCGACCGTCATAATTTGAAAATGCCCGCCTACTTCCCTTCCTTCACCGCCTCGTCTTTTGCCAGGGCGAGGCCGTCCACGACCGCGATGCTGGCGACGCCGTGTACCCACCGCGACGGCTTGCCGTCGTCCGGCGACAGCAGCGCGACCGGAGCCTCCCGGTCGCCAAGCGGCTTGCCGTTCTCCTCCAAGGCCAGCCAGACGCTGCGCTTGCCGTACTGCGGCAGCAACTCGCCCAGGCTGAAGGCGGCGGTATAGCCGTCCCCGCCCCGCACGAAAGCCACAAACGCGAGGGTATGGTTCTTGATTTTCGGGTTCACGCGCGGCCTGGCGGCTTCTAGGAACGCGATCAGGGGCAGGCAGCGCGCTTCGCCCTTCACGCCCTTGCGCGTGTAGGAAACCGTCTTGAGGTCGCCGGCAAACTCTTTCGTCAGACGCGCCGTTGTCCACTCCCCCGGCTTTTCGACCGCGCCCGACACGCGCAAACTCTCCGAACGCGCCGTTTGTGTTTGCGGAGGCGGCTCTTGCGCTTTCGCAGGCGCTTCCCGCGTCCGACGGGGCGCGGCCTGCGCGAACGCCAGCATCAGACACAAAATGGCGGCAAGACCCGCTCCGACCGTTTGTCGCTGCATCGCAAATTTTCCTCCTTCGGCCCGCTTCTTCGCTAAGTTCTTGCTTTATTGCTATTGCTGCTGTGCGTAAAAGTCCCGGCTTGTCTTCGAGGTATCCAGGCCCGAATACTTGCGGAACTTGGCGCTGCCATCGTAGCGCAGGCCGACAAACCCCTCGGAATGGCGGGCGGGGTAATGCGTGTGGGGCGGAGAGCCGGCTGCATCTGCGCTCAACGGGAACGGCCCTCGGAGGTACTCGCCGGTGGGTTCCGGCTTGGCGTTGGCGGACGTGTCGGCGCAGCCCGGAGTCTTTTTATGATCCCAGACGACATACACGGTCGGATTGGTCACGAAGGCGTCCGGCTGGCCCATCGGTCCGCCCCAGATGTAGCTCATAGCGTATCCAACCTGCCCTTGCGGATACGACGGGCAGCGGAAGATAGCCTGATTTTTCACATAGGGCTGCAAAAACCCGGCCTTCAACCCCGTGTAATTGGTTGGCAGCGTCGGCGGTTCCGGGCCGCCAATCTTGGGGTCTCCGTCGTAGGGCGCCCACCAGGTTTCGAGCGGCCCGGTATAGTCCGTCGCTTTGGCAAGTTTGGCGCAAAGCGGGTCGTTGGCGTAGAACGGGTCGCAGAAACGATACCGACAGTTCACCTCGTCGTAATCCGTGCGATACATCGCCAGGGCCAGCCCGATTTGACGATGATTGCTGACGCAGGTCGTCTGTCGCGCCTTCTCGCGGGCCTGCGCGAAAACGGGAAATAGAATGGACGCCAATATCGCGATTATCGCGATAACTACGAGCAATTCGATAAGGGTAAAACCGCGCCTTCGCATGAAATTTCTTCCTCCGCCAGAATGCCGCCTGCCTGATGTTGCCAATACGGTTGCAGGCAAGTATTTATTGCATTAGGTAAGAAATTCCTGCTTGCGTTTTCTAAAACCGCCGCCTGCTTTCGATTGTTTTGCCGGAAACTACTGTCGTCTCAAATTGTGGAAGGCAAACCGGAAGCGATTTTGAAGGCGGGCGGCGCGGATTTATGCCGGTTGGGGCGCGGGAAACCTGGCAATCTTGCGGGCGCAACCCCGGTACTGCTTCCAGTTTTTACCTTGCAAAGCCGTTTTTCACGTGAAAACTTGGCGACTTTGCCGGGGCGTGTGGAACGATGTACCTGTCGGAAACGCGGGCCAAACCCCGACGCAAACGACCTGAAAAAGCGCATCGTAGGTATAGAGGAGTATCGAAGTTATGAGCGACCTGCCCATTGGCGCCCCGCGTCCCGAAGAAGAGCCGATCAAGCTGACCAAGCGCGAAATCGAAGTGTTGACCCTGGTGATCGAGGGGAAATCCAGTAAAGAAGTCGCAGACATGCTGTACGTGAGCAAGCGAACCGTAGATTTTCACCTTGCCAACATCTACGACAAGCTGCAAGTGACCAACCGGGTGCAGGCCTTCCGCCGCGCCACGCGCCTGGGCCTGATCGCTTTCGACACGCTCGAAGCCGAAGCCTGAGCGCGCCCTGAACCACTCTTGTCGTTGTTTATCCCAAGCCTGATGCGCGGTTGGCCCGAAGCGAAAAGAGAAATGGACCGAATAACGCGCTGCCGTTGCGGCGCGGCGCGCATCAGAATTGCCTCCCTATTAACAACCGGAGCGCTGAACCGGGAATATCCGGTAAACAGCGCTCCTTTTTCTGCAATCTTCCCCAATTTATCCCTGATGCTCGCTTGCCCGTCGAACGGGAATGAATGCCCGCGCTGAAATGCGAAGCCGGAAGCCGAGATAACCGAGGGGTTAAAACCTTCGGCAGGAATTGTGAAGCCCGCACGAACGGAAATGGATGCCGGTTTACGCGCGCCATTCAGCAGGAATAAACTTTCGACATTTGTAGGTTTCAATCCTGTTCGCCGCGCGTTTCAGAACGGGAATGAATGCCCGTTCGCCTCGCCGGATTACGCTAACGGATCGCGCGCAAACAAGCAAGCCCCGACGCTGGAAACCAGACGACGGGGCTTGCTTTGTTCGCGGCGGAGACTGCGCGAGGTTCGCGCAGGCGGGCGGTTAGCGGGGGCTGGCGGTAATCAGGATGTTGCCGCTGTGCGCGCCGTCCGTCACAATGAAGACATGTTTGCCGACGCCGCGCACCGTCACAAGGAACGTGATTTCGGTTTGAGCGGCAAAGGTCGCCGATCCCTGGGAATCATAAACGCCCTGTATGGTCGAGTCGGGCAGGCTATCCGTGATATCCACGGGTGCGCTGACCGTAATCGGCGTGTTGGAAGCAGTCACCGCGCGGATCGTCAGCGGAATGCGGTCGCCATCGCGCACAGTGCGGCTTGCGCGCAGCACGTAGTGATCCACCTGCGCCTGACCGCCGTTCGCCGGGCTGGGCAGGTTGAGAATGCCCATTTGCCCCGTATGTCCGTCGTTGTCGGTCACGATCAATTCGGCGAATTCGGGCGTGGGGAACGAGTGCTGCAACACGACATTGAACTCGTTGTTGAAGCGCAGCGAACCGACGAAGCGCAGACCTTCGCCGAAGAAACTCCGCGTCGCCAGATACACGGTCGCATTCAGCTTGATCGGCTGGTTGTCGGGGCCGACGGCGGTCACGCTGAAGTACTGCCCGATGTTCTGCTGAAATACATTCGGCCCGGCGATGACGAAGCGGTCGGCTTCGGCGGGTTTGGGGGTCGTCAACCCATACACGGTGACCTGCCGGTCGCCGCCGACGTACACTTTGCCGTTGACAACGGTGGGAACCGAATATTTGACGGCAGGCCCGGCCAGGTCGCGAGTCCCCAGGCTGGTGGCGCTGTAAAGCTGCTGGGAAACGTCGCCCGCGTCGTAAGCGCGCAGGGCCGCAAGCGGGGCCGTGTTGGAAGCGACGGATAGCGCCTCGCTTGTCCACACGATGCCGTTCTGCGCGCCATTGGCGGAAATGCTGGGCGTGGCGCCGGGAAACGCGGCGGGCGTGGCGGACTGCGAAATGGGCGTGTCCGAAATCTGCCCGTTTGCCACGCTGTAGGCTTTCAGCACGTCGCCCACGCCCTGAAAATAAATCGTCCCATTGAAGTAGGCGGGCGTACTCCACGCCTGCCCGATGGCGTCGGGCAGTTCCTGCAAGACGTTATCCGAGCCGATCGTGAAGCCTCCCACGCTGCCGGTATCCCGGTTCAGCAGCAGGATTTTGCCTTCTGACCCTGCCGTCACCATCAGATGGGGCGTGACGCTGTTGCCGACTTCATTGGGCAGCAGGACAATGCCGCCCGTGCCTAAATCGGAAAATTCTGCGTTGAGGTCGTCGAAATTGGAGGGCGTGAAGTAGTCGGCGAGGCCCAGACCGTTCGCCGTCAGTTTCACGACGCTGTTGCCGAAGTCCGCGCCGCC
>JBBRNU010000137.1:0-8807 GCA_038230115.1 Chthonomonadales bacterium
ATCGCGCAATGAATGGGAGGCTGATATGAAAAGAGGTCGCGCTGCCGGGCTGCCCTATTTACTTGCGGGCGCGCTCGGCCTGTTCGCCGGGTGGGTGGATTTCCACTCGCAGGAGGTACAGCCCTGCGTCCTGTGCCTGCTCGTTGGCGGCGTGGCGATGGGGCTGGCGTACCCGAAGCGCGCCTGGCGCTGGGGCGTTGTTCTGGGCGTCAGCATTCCGGTCGCCTGGATAACGGGCCTCGCGCTGGGCGGAACGCCCGCGTTCATGCCGCGGCCCAACCTGGCCGCAACCTTGCTGGCGCTGATTCCCGCGCTCATGGCGGTTTACATCGGCGCGGGTCTGCGTGTCCTGTTCCCTCCGCCGCCGGACGCCTGACATTTTCGCGCGCTCGTCGCGTAGCGCGTCTTTGTGAAATCGCTCTTGACAATTTCGCCCCCTGCGTCTATAATAAGAGCGGAATTCAGACCGCGCGCGGCTTGCGGGGATATCGTCTAGAGGTTAGGACGAGGGATTTTCAGTCCTTAAACCGGGGTTCGATTCCCCGTATCCCTAGTTTTTATTCGTTTCGACGTCAACGCGCGGGGTCTGCGTTTCGCTTACGCCGGGGTGGTGGAATGGCAGACACGTACGCTTGAGGTGCGTATGCCCAAAAGGCTTGCAGGTTCAACTCCTGTCCTCGGCATTTTCCGGGCGGTTGGCTCAGTGGTAGAGCGCTTCGTTCACACCGAAGAAGTCACTGGTTCGAATCCAGTACTGCCCATGAAACGCGCATCCCTACATTTTCAAAACGCTCCTGCGAAATAACGTTCGCAGGAGCGTTTTGTCGTTTGCGCCCCCTGGCGTCGAACAGAGGGTTTCCACTCCTGCCGCAATAAGACAAATCGGCGGTGTGCCAACGCCCTCCCTCGAAAACACGCTCGCTTCTCGATTGTGATAACGATAGGGACGGTCTTGACGACGCGCAGGCAGGAGAATCGCCCTTGCGAGGCGAATAGCGATTATCATGGCTGGCGTAAGAACGGGTTCCGAAAAGGCAGGGTTGGCGAATGTCGAGGCGGCAGCGACACCGACCGCCGGATTATGGCAGGCGCTCCGACAGGGCGCGCGGGACGTCTGGGAGCATCTGGGGCTGGTCGCGGCCATCAGCCTGACCTGGCTGGCGCTCTTTACCCTCGCCCTGGGATTGGGCCGCGCCCTGCCCCTGTCGCTGGCTTTGGGCGCGCGGCTGGCGCTGACGGTTCTGTTCGCGCTGTTCACGCAAACCGGGCCGACCGCAGGCGCGTTCGAGATCGCGCATCGCGTCGCCACGCACGACGAAATTTCGTATGGCGCGTTCTGGCGCGGCGCGGCGCGCGGGTATGGCCTTGCTCTGCGCCTCGCCACCGTCAACCTTACGGTCGTGGTTCTGCTGGGCGTGAACCTGTGGTTTTATGTCCGGCTCCGGCATCCGGCGGGCTATATCGCGGCTCTGCTTTGCCTGTACGCGCTCCTTTTCTGGGGCATGATGGCCGTGTATCATGGGCCGCTGCTCTGGGTGCAGGAGGCCGGGCTGGTGGACGATGCGGAACGGCGGGCGCGGCGCGGAGTCATCGCCGTCCTGCGCCGCGCCTTCTTTCTGGCGCTCGCCGCGCCGCTCTATTCGCTCGGACTGCTGGCGGTCGTCGCGCTGCTGACCGCCCTGGCGTTCGCAACCGGCGCGCTCTTAGCGCTATTTTGGATGGGCGGCGTCGCCCTGCTGACCACGCGCGCCGCCCGATTGCTGCTGCTGCGCTACGGCGCGCTGCCTACGCCCCTCGTCGAACCCATCGTCCCGGACGAAAAATTCCGGCTTGGCGGGCGATAGGGCAAGAAGTCGGCAGGACGCAAGGAGACATTGCGATTTGGCTGAAGTGACCTGTGTCGGAGTTCTCACGGCGGACGTGGTCGGCAAGCCCATTGACAGTTTGCCGGGACGCGGCCTGCTGGCGCTGGTCGAGCGCATGGAGCTGCACGTTGGCGGCTGCGCGGCCAATACCGGCATCGGCCTGGCGAAGTTGGGCGTTTCAACGGCGATCATCGGGAAGGTCGGGCGGGACGGTTTCGGCGACTTTCTGGCGAGTGAATTTGCGCGCTTCGGCATAGAGGTCGGCGGGCTGGCGCGGGACGAGCGAGCGGCGACTTCGGCCACAATGGTTCTGGTGCATGGCGACGGCGAGCGCAGTTTCCTGCATCATCTGGGCGCGAACGCCACGCTTTGCGCCGCTGACGTGGATTTCGCGCGCGTCCGCGCCAGCAAAATTCTGCATGTCGCCGGCGCGCTGCTGATGCCCGCTATGGACGGCGAGCCGACCGCAAACTTGCTGCGGGAAGCGAAAGCGGCGGGGCTGACTACGGCGCTCGATACCGCCTGGGACGCGACGGGGGGGTGGATGCAAAAAATCGGGCCGTGTCTGCCCTACGTAGATTATTTCCTGCCGAGCCTGGAAGAAGCGCGAATGCTGACGCCGGGGTATCGCGATCCGGAGGCCATTGCGCGGTTTTTGCAGGACGCGGGGGCGGGTGTCGTGGCGCTGAAGATGGGGGAGGCGGGCGCCCTGGCGCTGGACCGGGACGGCGCGCTTCTGCGCGTTCCGGCTCTGCCCGTGAATGCCGTTGACGCGCTGGGCGCGGGCGACGCTTTCGTGGCCGGGTTTCTGGCGGCCCTGGCGCGCGGGCAGGATTTGGAAGCCTGCGTTCGTTTCGCCTGCGCGGTCGGAGCCTGCTGCGTGACGGCCCTGGGCGCGACGACCGGCGTCCGCGATTACGAACAGACCCGCGCGTTCCTGGCGGCGCACATGGATTCCAGCGCGCAGGCCGAACCGTGATCGGCGGCAAAAAAAGCAAGGAAAGCGCGGGCCATAATCTCGGCGAGGACGCAGACGAGGCGAAAAACCGGGCCGCCTCGCCTTCCTCCTTTTCGCCCGCGCAGGCAAGTTCCCCCGAAAAGGTAATTTCGACCACGAAGGCTAAAGACGCGCTCCGCGTGGTTATGCTCGCGCCCGCCCGCGCACATTGCGGCATTGGCGATTACAGCCGCCGTCTGCGCGACGCCCTGAGCGCCCGCCCGGACATCGCCGCCCTCGAAATGGCCGACACGCCCGCGAATGCCTACCGAACCAGCGGAACCGACGCCCTGCGGCATTTCGTCGCCGACGACCAGCGGTTCGCCGCGCTGGGCGCGCAGTTGAATGCGAGCGGGTGCGATCTGGCGCACGTTCAACACCAGTATTTTTTTTTCGGCGGGGTCGCGCCGCATAAAAACCACGCCCGCGCCTTTTTCGACGCTCTGACACTGCCGCTCGTCCTGACCGTGCATGAAATCGCTCGTCCGCGCGCCGGGGCGTCGCTGCTGACCCGGCAGGCGCTGGCCCGCGTCAATCGGGCCAATTTTCTGCATCCGGCCATTCGGCAGTGGACGGTTCACACCCGCGCCGACCGCGACCACCTGGCCGCCCTGGGCGTAGACTCGGCGCGCATTCACGTCATCGGCGTGGGCGTTCCCGCCGCGCAGACCCTGCCGGAGCCGGAAGCGGCCCGTCGCGCGCTCGGTCTGGAAGGCCGCCGCGTGCTGACGCAGTTCGGGTTTTTGTCCGCCAAGAAGGGCCATCGGCTCGCCCTGGACGCCCTGACGCGGCTATCCGACGACACCCTTCTGCTGTTTGCAGGCGAGCAGCACCCGGACGACCACACGGATTACGTGGCGGGCCTGCACGCGCAGGCGAAGGCGCTGGGCGTGGCGGCGCGGGTTCGCTTCCTGGGCTACGTTTCTGACGCCGACCTTCCAACCGTGATGGCCGCCACCGATGTCGCGCTCGCGCCCTTCGTCGAGTCGTCCGGGTCAGCCTCGCTCGCGCACCTGCTGGCCTATACGCGCCCCATTGTGGCGTCTGACATCGCGCCGCACCGGGAACTCGCCGCGAATGCCCCGGACGCCCTGCGCCTCTTTCGCGCCGGGGACGCCGACGACCTTGCCGCGCAAATTGCCGCCCTGCTCGACGACGCCCGCCTGCGCGCCCAACTGCAAACCGGCGCGCAAGCCTACGCCGCGCGGCATTCCTTCGCCGCCGCCGCCGCGCAGTTCGCCGCCGTGTATCGTCTGGCGCTGGAAATTAGAATCGGCTAATTTCTTCACTCCTCCCCGCTTCCAATCGTCTTTCGAAACCGGCGAGTTTCGGCGGCATTCGCGGCTGCCTGACGCAAACCGTGATATAATAGCCGTGCAGGAGGAAAACGCAATGACGAATCCCAACCCCGTTTCGGACGGCGGCGACCGCGCATTGCGCGCAATGCCTGCGTCCGAGGAGATTATTACGCTGCTGGCGAGCGCGCCCAATCTCCTTGACTTCAAGCCGTCCGAGCAAGCCCGCGCTCGCGTCTGGGAGTTGGTGGCGCGCGAGAAGGAAGGGACGCTGACACCCGAAGAACGCAGTGAACTCGATCACTACGCGCAGGTCGAACATATCATGCGGCTCGTCAAAGCGCAGGCGCGTCGCTTGCAGCGACAGCCGTGAGCGTCACCTACATCTCTGTCGCGCTCCGTCAGGCGGTGCGAGAACGGGCGGCGAACCGCTGCGAATATTGCCGCATTCACGAAGACGACACGGAGTTTGGCTGTGAAGTTGACCACGTTCTGAGCGAAAAGCATCTGGGTCGGACAACGCTTGATAACCTCGCGCTGGCCTGTTTCTTCTGCAATCGCAGCAAAGGCAGCGACCTCGGTTCCGTACTTTCCGCGGACGACCCGACTTTGATTCGCTTCTTCAATCCGCGCCGTAACCAGTGAGGAGAACATTTCAACCTAAACGCTCAGGGACATATCGTCGCCCTGTCCGACATTGGGCGCGTGACCGTTCGCATTTTTGGCTTCAACACCGAAAACCGCATCCTGGAGCGGCAAGCGATTGCGGAGCTTCCCTGACGAACTTTGCCGCTCGACGCCCGCTGAACCTGTTTCCTCCTTCCGTGTTTTCTTTGCGCCCTGCCCCGACAACGCAGTCTTGCAGTTTGCGAATTGTCCCTTGAAGGGGGAGGGCTGGGATAATTCGCTTTCGGCGCCGGGGATTGCGCGCCGCGCCTTTTAGAAGGGCGTCAGGCAGGAGCCAGAATGCGAATCGGGATTGACGGACGCGCGCTGACCGGGAATTTCACTGGCGACCGCACCTATTGGCGCAGCCTGCTGCACGCGCTGTTGAAACGGGAAACCGACGACACGTTTGTCGTGTATAGCCGCGCCCCGATTGATCCGAGCGCGCTTCCGGCCTCGCCCGCGCTTTCGCTGCAAACCGTTCCTGCCGCCAACGACCGCGTATGGACGCTGCTGGCCCTGCCGCGCGCCTTGCGCCGCGATCAGATAGACCTAGTTCACGTTCAGTACACGGCCCCGCCCGCGCGTCTTTGCCCCTGCCCCATCGTGACCACCGTCCATGACATCTCGTTTCGCCTGTTTCCGCAGTGGTTCCCGGCCCGGCATCGTCTGCTGCTGAATTTGACCGTGCCGCTCGCCATGCGGCAGGCCGCGCGCGTGATTACCGACTCCGAAAGCTCGCGCCGCGACATTCTGCGCGTCTATGCCCTGCCGCCCGCCAAAATCGCCGCCATTCCCCTCGGTCTGCCGGACGGGTTCTCGACGCCCGACCCGCTCCCCGCTTCGGCGACGCTCCAACCGGCGCTGACGATGCAGGCCGTGCAGGAAATCGCGCGCGGCGAGGCGAACCAGCGTTTTGGGCTGGACGGGCCATTTTTTCTGGCAGTCGGCGTGCTGCAGCCGCGTAAAAACCTGCGCCTGCTCGCCGAAGCGTTCGGACGCGCCCGCCGCGCGCACGGTCTGCCGCACCGTCTGGTAATCGTGGGCAAGGCGGGTTGGGGAACCGAGCCGGACGCCCTGCGCGACGCGGCCCGGCGCGGCGGCGGAACCGAAGCCGCGGACGCGCTGACGTTTCCCGGCTATGTCGCCGACGACGACCTGCCGATTTTGTATCGCGCCTGTGACGCGTTCGCCTATCCCTCGCTGTACGAGGGGTTCGGACTGCCGCCCCTGGAAGCGATGGCCTGCGGCGCTCCGGTCGTGGTTTCCGACGCGCCCGCCATGCCGGAAGTCGTTGGCGATGCCGCCCTGATCGTCGCCGCACAGGACGTGGAGGCCTGGGCCGCCGCCCTCGCGCGCATTGTGCAGGACGCGCCGCTGCGCCAGGCTTTGAGAGAACGCGGGCTGGCGCGCGTGCGACAATTCACCTGGCAGGAAACCGCCGCCCGCACCCATGCCATTTATCAGGCCGCCTGCAATCCCTGACACCGCCGCGCATTCGGGTTCGTATTGCCTTCGTGACCCTACGAGATTTTGAAGGAGATTTTCGATGGACGCCGATAACGCTGCGAGCGCCGCCCCGCCGCAAACGCTCGATTCCTGGTTTCTCGATTTGCTGGCCTGCCCCGGCTGCGAACAGCGATGGCCGCTCCATCTCGCCCCCGCGCAGGACACGCTGCTCTGCGCCTGCGGTCGCTACGCCTACCCCATCCGCGACGGCATCCCGATTTTGCTGCTCGATGAGGCGACCATTGTCAACGAAACCGCGCGCCCGGAAGACGTCACGCCCGAACCGCGCTAATCGCGGCGCGCAAAAAATTCAGGAAACCTAACTTATGGCGGTCATTCAAGTCTCGGTCATTCACGGCCCCAACCTCAATCTGCTCGGCGTGCGCGAGACGGAAGTGTATGGCCGCGACACGTTCGACGAGGTAAATCGCAAAATCAAACAGCGGGCGCAGCAGATGGAGATCGAGGTTCGCATTCTGCAATCCAACCACGAGGGCGAGTTGATTGACGCGATTCACGACGCGCGCGGCTGGGCCGACGCCCTGCTCATCAATCCCGGCGCGTTCACGCATTACAGCTACGCTATTCGCGACGCCATCAGCGCGGTTCGCCTGCCCGCCCTCGAAATCCATATGTCGAACGTTCACGCGCGCGAGGCGTTCCGGCGACGGTCCGTCATTTCGCCGGTCGTGGTCGGCCAGATCGTCGGGCTGGGAACGCAGGGGTATTTGCTCGGTCTGGAAGCCCTGAAAAACGTCGTCGAACAGAGCCGTCGTTAGCGAAAAGACGGGGCGAGGTTTGCGCGGCGCAAGGCGGGGCGAGCGGGGTTAGTAGAACGGGAATGAATGCCCGTTCTGAAATGCGAAGCCCGCACGAACGGGATTGAAACCCCGTTCTGAAATGCACAGACCACCTGCGTGGCCTGCAATACACAAGGCCGATGCGCCGAGGCGAGGTTCTTTGCTGCCTGCAAAGGCAAACGTCACTACCTTCGCTCCCTTCTCCCATGCAGGGAGAAGGGCCGGGGATGAGGGTAGACATTCCCGTTTCCACTTGATGAAAGCAAAGCGGCATCCAGCCCGCGCAGGCGGGCTTTGCATTTCAGAACGGGCATTCATTCCCGTTCGTGCGGGCTTCGCATCTGAGAACGGGCATCCATTCCCGTTCGATGATGCAGGAAGTTGGCGACACTTGGAAAACACTATAAAAATCGCAGGGAAGAAAACCCAACAGCGGCGAGGCGGGCGAACCTGGCTGGCGCTGTTGGTCGCTGGAATCGGCGCCGTCGGTTCGCCGCTGTCAGGACAGAACACGGCAGCCGGACGCACGCTGTTCGCGCGCACGCCCATGGCGCTGCCCAAGAATGTTTCTCTGCCCGTTGTCTTGCCGTACCGCGAGTGGAAAGGGCTGATCGCGCTCGATGGCATCATTGCGGGACGGGCGGGCGTGGAGCGCTTCGCTCTGGCGACCGGATTGAACGCCAATACGGTCACCCCGGCCACCTATGCCCGTCTGCAATTGCAGGCTTTGCCCAGTCAAGTTCGCTTCGACGCGCTCGACGTGAGCCGGGAAGCGACCGAAGTTCGGGTGCAAAATTTACAGTTCGGCGCGCTGCATCTGGACGCTTTTCCCGCCGCGCTCGTGGATGTATTCGGCGCGCTTTCACGCGAAAACCGACCGGACGCCCCGACGGGTTGGCTCGGCGCCCCCTTCCTCGCGGCGTTTCAGGTCACTTTCGACTTTGGCAGCCACACGGTTTTGCTGGAGTCGGCGCAGGCAAAACTGCCCGCCGATCCGAGCGCCATTGTGGTTCCGATTACCCTGCGCGATGGACGCCCCTACACGCAGGTGAGCGTGGGAACCGCCAAGTCGTTCAACGCCCTCGTGGATACCGGCTCGCTCGGCACGCTGATCCCCGGCGCAGTCGCCGAACGCCTGAAAATCAAGCCGCTGCAAATTCTCGCCATCGCGCGCGGGCCGGGCAAAGAAGGCAAGGCGGCCATCGCGATTGCGCCCACGCTGCGGGTCGGCAAGGCCGAGCGGCGCGCGGCGCGCGTCGTGTTCTACGCGCCCAACGCCGCCGGGGAATACGACTCGACGCTGGCCGTGCTGGGGCTGGATTTCCTGCGGCGCTACAAGGTCACGTTCAATTACGCGCGCCAGAAAATGGCGCTGACCCCGCTGACGCTGCCCAAGCCGCCCGACCCTGCCAAGCCGGAACCGAGCGGGGAATAAAACCGTTTGCCGGAGGTTGAACCCCCCCGGCAGCAAAAAACAGGCGTCCTAGCGGACGCGCAATCCGCTCATGCCCTAAACGCGCGCCGACGCATCAGGCCGCGAGGAAAGCGCAAACGCTTCAATGGCGCGATGCCGCGTCTGAAAGACGCTGGCCCTTTGTTGCCGGGGGTTTTCAACCTCCGGCAAACCGCTCCGTTGTGTAACTTGCGTCCTTAAAACGTCTGGGCGAGCGCGAAC
>JBBRNU010000138.1:0-8804 GCA_038230115.1 Chthonomonadales bacterium
CGCAGCAGTTCAATCTCAAGCGCGGCCCGATTTTCGCCGGGCTGGTTTTGGCCGACGAGATCAACCGGACGCCGCCCAAAACGCAGTCGGCTTTGCTGGAGGCGATGGAGGAGCGGCGGGTTACAATTGACGGCATTTCCAACGACCTGCCCGCCCCGTTTCTCGTCTGCGCCACGCAAAATCCGGTCGAATACGAAGGAACTTATCCCTTGCCGGAAGCGCAGTTGGATCGGTTCATGCTGAAGGTCAATGTCGGCTATCCTTCGGCGAGCGACGAGCAGGCCATTTTAGCCCGCGTACAGGGCGGGTTTCGCGCCCAAAACCTGGACACAACCACCGTTCATGCGGCCCTGCAAGGCTCCGACCTGCCGCGCTTCCAGGCCGAGGTGGACAGGGTGCGCGTGGTCGCCGCGGTGCAGAATTACATCGTGGCGATTGCGCGCGCGACGCGGGAAAACCGGAACCTTACCTTAGGGGCCAGCCCGCGCGCCGCAATTACCCTGCTGCTGTCGTCGAAAGCCCTTGCCGCCGTGCGCGGGCGCGATTTCGTAACGCCCGATGACGTGAAGACGATGGCCCGGCCGGTTCTGCGGCATCGCTTGATTTTGCGGCCCGAATCGGAAATCGAGGGCTACACCGGCGACCGCGTTGTGGAAAGCGTACTGCAATCGGTCGAAGCGCCGCGTTGATGTCTTTCGATCAGGCGGAGCCGATGCGTATCGCGCAGGTCGTTCGTCCGGCGCGCGGGGGGATTCGGCGGCACGTCTCCCTCTTACTCGCCCATCTCGATCCGGCGCGCTTCCGCTGCGTCCTGTTCGCGCCCGCCGATTTCACACTCGACGACTCGGCATCCGTTTTGCACGTTGGGGACGACGCGCCGTCTTTGCCGGTTCCGCGCGTCACACTGGACATTGCGGCGCGCGTCAATCCGCTCGCCGATTTACGCGCCGGACAACAATTAGCCCAACAAACGCGCGGAAACTTTGACCTTCTGCACGCGCACGGTCTGCACGCCGCCCTTCCCGCCGCTCTTGCCACGCAGCGAACGCGCCTCCCTTTTCTCTTCACCGCGCACAACCTCGTCCCGCCAACTGGTTCCGCATCCCGCCTGATTCTGCGCTGGATCGCCCGCCGCGCCGTTCGCATTATCGCGGTCTCCAGCGCGGTCGCCGCCTCGCTCGAAGCCCTGGGCGTCACCAGCGAAAAAGTAATCGTCCTTCCCAATGGCGTGGATGTCGCCGCCTTCGACAAGCCCCTCGACACGGATAAGCTGCGCGCCCAATTCGATATTGCCGCCAACGCGCCGCTGATTGTCGGGGTCGGGCGCTTGTCCCCGGAAAAAGGATTCGATATTCTGCTGGCTGCCTTCGCGCAAATTCATTCCCAATTTCCCGCCGCGCGTCTGGCGCTTGTCGGAAGCGGCGCTCTCGACAATTCCCTTCGCGCGCAGGCCAGCGTGTCGAATTTGCCGGTTGCGTTCGCCGGGCAGGTCGAGAGCGCCGCCGACTGGCTGCGCGCGGCGGATATCGTGGCAATCCCGTCGCGCGCGGAAGGTCAGGGAATTGTCGCGCTCGAAGCGATGGCGGCGCGCAGGCCGGTTGTCGCCAGTAAGGTAGGCGGTCTGCCCGAATCCGTTCTGCAGGAGGAGACAGGGTTATTGACGCCGCCGGAATCGGTCGCCGCACTCGCCAAAGCGCTCGCCCTTCTCCTGGCCGCCCCGGAACGACGGCGCGCGATGGGGGAAGCCGGACGCCGGCGCGTCGAACAGAATTACCGTCTCGCCGATCAGGTCGCGCGCACAGCGGCCCTCTACGCCGCCCTTCACAAAACAAATCGGACAAGCCCGCTCCCATGAGTCGAAGCCCGATTTCCCATTTGACAATCGCCGTCGGATGCTGTATTCTATCCTTCGATTTCGCCCTCGTCGGGCCGCCCGTCTGCGCGCATCGAAAGGAAAGGTTTTACCCGGACGATGCTGAATCCGTCGCAAATTGTCAGCCTGGAACGAGGCGCGCAGACGTGGGGATTGCGTCTGAATTTAGAAACGCTGACGCGATTTTCGCGCTTCGCTGAATTTCTGGAAGCCGCCAACCACAGCGTCAACCTGACCCGAATCGCGCCCGCCGACATCGTGCCGCTGCACTATCTGGACTCGCTGGCTCTGGCCGCAGCGTATTCCCCGCCCGATGAAGCGCGCCTCCTCGACGTGGGAACCGGGGCCGGATTTCCGGGTCTTCCGCTCGCCCTCGCCTTTCCCGCCCTGCGCGTCACGCTGCTGGACGGCACGCGCAAACGCCTCGCGTTTTTGGATACGGCAATCGCGGAATTAGGCTTGACGAACGTCGAGACCCTGCACGGTCGCGCCGAAGAGTTGGCCCGGATGCCCGCCTACCGAGACCGTTATGATATCGTCACGGCGCGGGCCGTCGCGAAAACCCCGACTCTGGCGGGATGGACGCTCCCGCTTCTGCGCGTGGGCGGCGTGGCCGCGCTGTACAAAAGCCGGGATGCGGGCGAGGAAATTGAGCGGTCGCGCGCGGCGGTGGTGGCGTTCGGGGGCGTTATCGAGCGCGTTGCCGACGTCGCTCTCCCCGAAACCGACATCGTTCGCAAACTGGTCATCGTGCGAAAAACGCGCCTGACGCCCTACCCCGCGCAGCGTCAGGGACGCCGCCGACAAGACACGGACTTCAACGCGCCCTGACAAACGCTTGTTGGACGGAAGTTTGCGGCGCGAGAAGCCTCTTCTCTTCGCCCTCGAAAAACTTTCCCGGCGCCACAATTTCTTGGCGGGTGGTATAAGTTTAGAAACGGAACTTGATCTATGACGACGCTTGGAATTGGTTTCAAAAGGTCTGGCGGGATGGGCGCGATGGCGTGCGCTGGCGTCGCTCTTCTGCTCATAACTTCGCCTCTTGCCCACGCGGAACATTTCGACATTGTCTTGAAGGCGCAAAGCGGACGCGAGTTGGCGCAAGCCTTCATGGATACGACTCCGCCCATCGGCGGCGTGAATCGCCGTCCCATCCTGCGCGCCAAAGCGGGCGACCCGATTTCCGTTTCGTGGCAGATGAAAAGCGGCTTCCCGCACGGCGTCATGAAAGCCGTCACGATCCACTTTTTCGTCGTGCGCGAGGACACGTTGGGCCAGAAGCCGGTTCCCGACCCGGCGGGCGCGGCAGGATTGGTGGACAACAGTTTTGTCATGGACTTCGCCCCCAAAGCCGCCGCCAACGGCGCGCTCCGGTTCGCTATCGCCAAGCCCGGCAGCTACTTAGTCCGCGTTCAAAGCGAAGATACGCACCAGCAGCACGACCATGAGCATTTTTCCGCCCTCGATTTACAGATCGAATAGGCCGTCTATTCGCCCGCCGAAAATCGGACAAAGCGCCAGCGCGTCCCGCCCGCGAAAGCGTGCAGGCGTTCTATCCGGTTTTCGAGACCTATGGCCCTGTCTGGTCTTAAGTCTGGCCGACGGCTGCTCCAAATGGTGCAATTCCAGCGCCACGATGCCTGGCGGCGAAACGCCTCCTGGCTCACCGCACCGACACTACTACAGCTGGCGCA
Organism: Chthonomonadales bacterium; assembly: GCA_038230115.1. Classification (GTDB taxonomy): domain Bacteria; phylum Armatimonadota; class Chthonomonadetes; order Chthonomonadales; family Chthonomonadaceae; genus JBBRNU01. The sequence continues at coordinate 3,568 of JBBRNU010000138.1, forward strand.
ACATGGAGACACTTCGCAACACGGAAGCCGATTTGCGGGCCGCGACCTCCACGCTCGACAGTTCCTACAACGATTTTCACGGCGTCCCTGGAACCAACATTCTGAACTCGGAAGTCACCTGAACCTGTTCTTAACTCCCTACTCGATCCCCATTTCGCCGCAAACATACAGGGGTTGGGCGCGTGACAGATCGTTTGCCACGCGCCCAACCCCTTGTTTTCGTTACCGGCTCAGGAAAAGTTTCTGATTCCGGGCGATCCGGCGAACAACGCATAAGATGGGCGCAAGTTTGATGTTAGGGTTTGGCGGCATCGCTTACCATGAAGTTAGGCTTGGCGGCAGCGTATTCCGCCATACCGGGGAAGCAGTCTAATTCCCCACGAATGCTGGGATTACGGCTGACGAAAGAGCGTATTTGCATAAGCGGAACTTTTTCGATCCGTCCGTCTTTCCAGCCCACGATGACATAACCGGTCGGATGCGACAGCGAGCGGTCGCCTTTGTAGTAGGACCGATTGTAGCGGGCGTAGATGTCGGTATAAAACGCAATCGGCTCGTACTCCGGCACTTGCTGACTTTGCGGTCGGTTAGGCTGGCTAGGAATTGCGATGTTGGGATAATCGCGTGAATCCGGGTCTTCCGCGTACTTGCCGTCTGGCAGGGTCAGCAGCGACCGGGGAACTTTCCCCGAATCCCAATTATGGGCGCGCAGGGCGTCAAGCAGTTGGCGTAGCCGCCGCATGGACTCTTCCGGGTCGCCCGCTTGAGCGGCGTCAAGTGTTTTGGCCTCGAAACCCTTCAAGGGAACCTCGTCAGGGCGCACGGCTCCGGTCGGCATTTGGCCCTGGTTTCGATGCAGGTTCCAGCCCACGATGGCGACGGCAACCAGGCCGACCACGAGCGGAAGCGCAAGGCGTTTCGTTCGGTTCATTTGCCTGGGTCTCCTTTGCACGTATCGCTCCCGGACGAATCCCTTCTTCTTACCGAGTAGCTGCCCCAACTGCCATCGTTCCCAGCGTGGCCACCCAGGTCTATTATTCTGGGATTGTTGCAGGGGCGTGAATTGTCAGGCGTTCCTTGACAGCGAATAACGGTGCAGGTGTACTTGACTGCATCCGTGATAGCGTCCTTAACTTCATACGTTTTGATTTCCACCAGGCTGCAATGTCCGGGCGGGATGCCGTCATAATCCAGGCAGAACCACTCTTCGTGTTTGCCAAGTAGCGTGATGTATTCGCCAGATGCGACGGAACATTTGAATATTGCACAACCCGGACATGAAGTGGCGAGCGGGCGCAATCGCGCCAGAAGACGCGGGGTTGCGATGACTGCTACTAACAGCAGCGGCGCGACAAGAAACAGGTGCAACCGATTGCGGGACATAGCCAAACCTTTCTGTCCGACTTGCCTAATAGATGCGGACGCAAACGAAAGAGAAACGTTGACGCTTTCAAATTCGTCAAATTTCGGCGTTGTCCTGCCCCTTTTTGTTAAGGTTATATTAAATTTCAGTTCGCTTGTTCGGTTGCGCGCAGAAAATGCCAATGCAAATCAAGCGGTGATAGAAACGCCAGCCGCCCTGTCATGTCCTCTTTCTGGCATGGCAGGGCGGCTGGCACGAATAGTTTCAATTCAACGGCAATCGTTTCTTACTGCCCGCTGACCGTCAGGGTTTCCGGTTCGCGCGTGATGGGCGGCGGAGACGGCGGCAGGGCGTCGGTCGGCGTAGTGTCCACGATGGAACCGCGCTTGCTGAAGAGGATGGCCCATGCCAGCAGTCCCGTACACACCAGAACGACCGCCAGCCGCGCCGTGAACGAAATGTCCTGAATCACGATGCCCGCGATCAGGATACCCGTCAGGTTCATGACCTTGATGAGCGGGTTCAGGGCCGGGCCAGCCGTGTCCTTGAAGGGATCGCCGACCGTATCGCAGATGATCGCGGCCTTGTGGTTTTCGGTTCCCTTGCCCCCGAACAGGCCGTCCTCGATTTTCTTCTTGGCGTTGTCCCACGCGCCGCCGGAATTCGACAGCAGCACGGCCATCAGCTGCCCGCTGACAATCGCGCCCGCCAGATAGCCGCCCAGCGCCGCTGCGCCCACGTCAGGACGCCGGAAGCCCAGCCCGAAGCCCACCAGGATCGGCAGGGCGATGGCGAGAATTCCCGGCCCCAGCAGTTCCTTTTGGGCCGCTGCGGTCACGATCGCGACGCAGCGCGCATAGTCCGGTTTGCTCGTATATAGCATGATGCCGGGGTCTTCGCGGAACTGCCGTCGCACTTCCTCGATCAGTTGCGAGGCCGCGCGTCCGACCGCGTTGATGGCGAACGACGAAAACAGGAACGGGGCGGCGCCGCCGATGAGCAGGCCGACGAAAACCTCCGGCACGTCGAGCGGAATGCCGAAAATGCGTCCGCTGCCCAACTCCGAAGCCAGTTGACCGGGGTCGGCGGGCGGCAGCAACAGAGCGTCCGTCATGAAGGAACGGAACAGGGCGACGGCGGCGATGACAGCGGTCGCAATCGCGAAGCCTTTGGTCAGGGCTTTGGTCGTGTTACCCACCGCGTCCAGTCGGCCCACAATGCGGTCGCCTGACAGCCCGCCGCTCGTGGTCGTTTGTCCCGCCGCATGGTCTTCTTCCAGCACGCCCGACATCTCGAAAATACCGTTCGCGTTGTCGGTGATCGGGCCGAACGTGTCCATTGCCAGAATGTAGCCCGTCGTCGTCAGCAGTCCCAGGCCCGCAAGCGCGATGCCATAGGCCGCCAGGAGCGCGTTGCCGGGAAAGACCGCCAGGGCGAACAGGAGGGTGAGGGCAATCGCGACGACGCTCCACACCGAGCTTTCCAGGCCATACGAAAACCCGGAAATAATCATCGTGGCCGCGCCGGTTTTCGAGTTCCAGGCGATTTCGTTGACCGGCTTTTTCTCCGTAGACGTGAAGTATTCCGTGAGCCAGCCAATGACAATCGCCAGCACGATGCCAATGAACGTGCATAAGAAGAAACGCCACCATTCGATGACCGGGTTGCCCAGATTCGGGTTTGGCGAAGGGACTTCAACGCCGTTGCGGAAATAGAAGTACGAGCCGATACCGAACAAAATTGTCGCGAGGGCGGCGGAAACGCGGAAGCCGAAGTTGATCGGCTGCATCGGGTCGAGGTCGTCGCGATCCGCGCCCTTGACCGCGAACACGCCGACAATCGAAGCCACGACGCCGACCGCGCGCACAATGAGAGGATACATGACGAGTTGGAGCGCGCTGTGTCGCAGAACGGCATTGTTTTGCCACAAACCCGCCGGGATAATCGCCGCGCCCAGAATGATGGCCGCGACCAGCGTTACCTCGTAGCTCTCGAACACGTCGGCGGCCATGCCCGCGCAGTCGCCGACATTATCGCCCACGTTATCGGCGATGGTGGCCGGGTTGCGCGGGTCGTCTTCAGGAATGTTCGATTCTAACTTCCCCACCAGGTCGGCCCCGACGTCGGCGGCTTTCGTGAAGATGCCGCCGCCCACGCGCATGAAGAGCGCGGCCAGCGAGCCGCCGAAGCCGAAGCCGATCAGAATGAGCATCGCCTTTTCACGGTAAATCAGGAAGACCAGACACGCGCCGATCAGCCCAAGCCCGACCGTCATCATGCCGGACACAGCCCCGGCCTTGAATGCCGTCTCCAGCGCGCCCTTGAAGGTTGTGCGCGCCTGGTTCGCCGTGCGCTGGTTGGCAATCGTCGCCATGCCCATGCCGACATACCCCGCCACATACGAGGCGGTCACGCCAAGCATGAAGAAAACAGCCACGCCCGCCGCTTCCGAAGTTCCATATCCCAGCGCCCCCTGGCTCCTGTAGAGTAGAAACAGACCGATGGCGATAGCGGCGACAAGCCAGCGCATCGTTTTGACCTGCTGCCGCAGATACGCCAGCGCGCCGTCGCGAATCGCTTTGCCGACCTCCTCCATTTTGGCCGTGCCGGGACTTTGGCTGGCGACCGACCGATACCAGTACCATCCCATGGCAAGCGAAACAAACCCCGCGAACAAAGCCAGATAGATGATATTGCGCTCGCCCGCTTCGAACGGCGGCAATTGCACCGCCTCGCCCGCATACGCGGCGCGAGCGGGCATCAAAAGCCCCAAAAGCAGCGGAACCGGAAGCCAGCGCGCTCCCCCCGCTCTCCATTTGCGTCGCCCGGACTCGTTTGGGCTTTGTGCCATCGTGTTGCCGCTCCTCCTTCGTGTACGTGCCATGCCGCGAAATTTTGCTTGTTTAGCGGACAATATCGCTTGCAATGGCAAAATTATATGCGATTCACGAATTAAAGTCAAGCGGTTTGTTCGGAGGGATTATTCGTGGCGCAGCGCGTCAATGGGATCGAGCCGCGCGGCGCGCACGGCGGGCGTCACGCCGAACAGCAGACCCACCGCGGTACAGACCGCCAGCGCCATCACGATCAGGCTCGGCGTGATTTGCGGCGTGAGGGTGGAATAACGCCCGATCAAGAGGCAGATTGCCCACGACAGGAGTACCCCAATCGCCCCGCCCAGAATGGAAAGCGTGATCGCTTCGGTCACGAACTGCGCGAAAATATCGTTGCGCCGCGCCCCGACGGTTTTGCGAATCCCGATCTCGCGCGTGCGCTCCGTCACCGTGACCAGCATAATATTCATGATGCCGACCCCGGCCACCACCAGCGAAATGGTCGAGATAAGGACGAGCAGCGCCTGCGCCATGTTCAGGAGTTTGATAACCAGTTTCAGCCCCTGCTTCTGTGTCACGACGCCGAAATCGTCCCGCTGCGCGTGGGTGGTTCGCAGCGTATTTTGCAGCGCGGTCACGAGGGCGTCGGCCGGGTGATCGTAATTGGTTTTGAGGGCGATCCGGTTGACTTCGCCGTCCGGTTTGCGCGCCGCCTGATAGGGCAGGTACACGAGGCTGCTCAGACCGAGCATGGCGTTGCCGAGCGTGCCGTCCCCCTTCGGCTTGCCAAGAACCCCAACGACTGTCCAATCCTTATCTATAATCCGTACCGTTTTGCCCAATACGGGGGCGGTTCCGAACAGTTCCCGGCGCGGCTTGTCGCCCAGAATGCACAATCGTTTCGCGCCTTCGGAGTCATCAAAATACCGACCTTCGGCAAGCGGGGTCGGGTTCATTTCCACGCCGATGCGCCTTGTGCCGACGACCAGGGCGGACGCGCTTTGCGTGACGCTGCGCTCGACCGCCCCGGAAACAATGAC
>JBBRNU010000139.1:0-8798 GCA_038230115.1 Chthonomonadales bacterium
CCGTGCGCGCCCGCTTCTCGCCCTACCAAGCGCGCTGGATTCGGGAGCGCTGTTATCATGCCAGCCAGCAAGTGGAAGAGCGGCCCGACGGCGGCCTGATCCTGACCCTAGAAGTGGCGGGGACGGACGAGGTGAAACGCTGGCTGCTGGGCTACGGCGCGCACGTCGAGGTTTTGGAACCCGCCGCCCTGCGCGCCGAAATACAGACGGAAATCGAAAATTTACAAAAAATCTATGTTCCGCAAGGGGCAGTGAACGGCTAGTTCACTTGGGGCTGTCATACTGCGGGGGGTGATGCACGAATGAGGCTGGAGCCGGAACCCGCGCGGCCTGTTGGAAACCAACGAAAACGAACTGGAAAAGCCTTGGAGAGCGGCGAAGCGCGCCGAAACAAAACGCCGCCCTCCGAAGGATGTGGGACGAAAACGACGGGCTGGAACGAGAAGGAGACGAGCGTGCGCCTGCTGATCACCGGAGACTTGCCCCGCGCGGTCGCCATTCCGCTCCACCAACAGCATCATGCCCTGAGCAGCCTGGTTTACACTCTGCTGCGCGCCGCAGACCCGGAGTACGCCCGGTTCCTGCATGATGAAGGGTACGGCGGGGGAGGGGACGCGCGCCGCTACAAGCTCTTCTGCTTTTCGGGGCTGCGCTGTTCGCGGCGAAGGATCGCGGGCGAGACGCTGTGGCTGGGGCCGGGACGGGTGACCTGGCAGGTCGCCTCGCCCCTCCCTGCCTTCTTGCAGGCGTTCGCGACCGGCCTGCTGGCCTGCGGCCAATTGGAGATCGGCTCCTTACACCTGCCCATCGCGCAGACGCAATGTCTGGCCGACCCCGACTTCGCTTCCGGGTTCGCCGCCTTCACCTGCCTCACGCCGATTGTGGCCGCGCTGCCGCTGCCGGACGGCGGGACGCGCTACCTGCGGCCCTGCGAGGGCGAAGCGTTCCGCCAGGCGGTTGGCCGCAACCTGCTGCACAAGTATCACGCTCTGCACGGACAGCCGTTTCCTGACGCGGAGAAGGTTCCCTTCGATTTCGCCTTCAACGCCGATTATATGGCAGACCCCAGGCATCGGCAGGGAACCAAGTTGACCATGTACAAAGGCATCCAGATCGTGGGCGCGCAAGCTCCCTTCACCGTTTCCGCCGCGCCTGCTCTGTTGCAGCTGATGTACGATTGCGGGGCAGGCGAGAAGAATGCGGGCGGCTTCGGCATGGTTCAGGTCCAGGAGGCGCGTTTTTGATGAGCCATTCCCTGTCACTCAAGATACGTTGCGATTCTACCTTGGTAATAGGGTATAATAGCATTGTAAACGTTCCTGCGATCCGAACGGTCGCCCAACGTCCTTCTGTGATCACACGATGCTCCCGCATCTGGCGTGCCGCCTCGTTACAGATAGGATCGCAGGTCACTTCACCTCGCGTTTCACGCTTCCCATATCCCTGTGCCGATGAAAACGTGCGCGCTATCCGTGTGCAGTCTTTGCAGCAGTTCTTGCAACGCCTTAGTGCGCTGCGTGCCGCGCGCTTCCACGCCCAGCCCGTAAGCAATCACGTCCGCCAGTTGGATCAGGTCGCTCTGGTGCGACGGGGCGGGTTGCACCCGTACTCGTCCCAGCGGCCAGGCCGCGCGATGCAGCCGCTTGATGTCGGTAATCAACTCCTGCGGTCGCTTACGGCTGCCAAACTCCTCATCGTAGCGCAATTCCGCCAGTTCATAGCGGGCAAAGAAGGCTTCCAACAGACGCAGCAGGGCGCGCCGCTGCACCTGAGCGGACGACGGAAACAAGCCTGCGTCCAGAGCGCGTCGCGACGCCTGCTTGTCCATAAGCAACGCCCCTATGCACAATCCCGCCCGCGATCCCGCCTCGACAACCGCTACCTGAACCACCTCAGGGAGCGCATGGGCGTGGAACTCTTGCGTGGCTTTCATTCCAGCCTGCGCTCGCGTTCGGGCCAGTTCTTCTTGTAATATCTCCGGCTGCTGTACGCCCGCCGCTACCACTACGTAGGGATTGTGCCGCCGCTCGGTTCCTGTCAAGTCTGGCGTCCCCGACGCATCCACGCCCACGCACAGACGCATACAGGCTCCTTTCACAAGAAGTACAGAACCGGTTCGATTAGAGGGAGGCCGATGGCAAGCAAACTCGCCATATTGTTTCAATGCCGTTGTTCTGCACGCTTCATACTATACCCCGTCAGAAGAATTTTCTTAGCAATCTCGCTATAATCGGCTAGATATAGGTAAAATTAGAAACACGATAAAAAACGCCATCTTTGTCACCTGTGTATCTTCGTTGCAGAGTGGAATGTTCTGACGTGGCAAATTTTCGATAACGGCGCGCAGGCAAAGCAGGGAGTGGGTAAAAAACCATGCACGTGGTTCGCTACAAAGGCCCTTTCGGATTTATCAAACCTTGGACAGCTGTTCGAGATTTAGAAACGTACAGCCAGCCATTCTTGACGCCTTCGATTGTTGAGGGGATGCGTCAAAAATTAGAGGTGTCCAGTGTCCTGCGGCATCGTCTTAGACATTATGGCCTAAACATACAACAAGAACGCACACAGAGCGCAGGCTGGAAGTCCGAAAAGGGACAAATGAGTCGTCAGCCCTCAATTATTCAGCGCGGCATCATGCTCCAACCGGAACTTGCGCTAGCTTTTGAAAGCTATGAAGACGCCATGAAAGCAGGCAGTCAACATCTCTGCCTGTGCCGTAACGAGGACGTACTGCTTCCTTTCGACTTAGTCGAAATGGCAGAGGAAACATTTGATGCGCTCCCCGGTATCGAGTTAAAATTTGAGCCGTCTCCTGACGCTTTTCTGGTCGGCTTCAACCGTTTCGCAGAAGCCGCGCCTATGTACGGTCATCTTGTTATTGTGGACGAAAACAGTGCGGAGGAGGCGTAAGAATGACGTTCTATGCCAAAAGCGATGGGACAACACTGGAAGCGCACACAGTCCATGTGGTCACTGCGCTACAAGCAATCGCGCCTGCTCTGATGCCAACAATAACGCCTCATGAACGCGAGATTGCAGTTCGTGGGGCAATTCTTCACGATCTGGGCAAAGCGCACCCCTTCTTTCAGGAAAGTCTCAGACCTGGATTTGATCGGAGACAATACAAATTCGAGGTTCCGCACCGACACGAACTCTCTTCGCTTCTTTTTCTTCCATTGTTTGAGCGAACCGAATGGCCTCAACTGACGGATATGGTGGTCGCGCATCACAAGTCACTACAAACCTCTGGCCTTAAGAAGGGTAAGGGCTTGCTCGACCTTGTTGAGAATTACGGAGACAACGCCGTGTTTGACCGTCATGCCCAAGATTGGGAAACATGGCACGTCGGCGTGTCTCCTTTACTAGGCCGGTTCGGAATTGTTTCGCGCCTTCTAATGCACGGTGAAATACGCGCTGCTTTTGATGAGACGCTAGAGTACTGCGAGCGCAAAAGCAACGGTCGTAACTGGTGGCGTGGTTTGCTGATGTCCGCCGATCATCTTGCCTCGGCATTGCAGGAGGAGACCGAGTTTCGCGTGGAACGTTTGTTTCGCGTTCCTAACCTGACTGCATTCGATGAACGCTCTCTTGAAGCATCTGAGGAGCTATACCCGCTGGCAAAGAAATCAGCCGCCTCGGAGAAGCCACATTCGTTGGTTATCGCGCCAACAGGAGCGGGCAAAACCGACTTTCTGCTGAGGCGTTGCCGACAGGGACGCGTATTCTACCTTCTGCCGTTCCAAGCGTCTATCAATGCGATGTACCTGCGTATGGAGCGGTTGCTCAATGGCGAAGGGGACAAACGTTTGTCACTGGAAGAGCGCGCTGATATTCGCCGCGTCCATGCCGCCGCTCAAATCGAAATTGACGACAAGATCGAGGAAGAGTTTTTGCTACAAAGACATCCTGGCGCGGCATTGAAAGTGATGACGCCGCACCAAATTTCGGCGCTCGTCTTTGGCCTGTCAGGTCACGAGGCTGTCGCACTAGATGTCGCCGAGCAAAACGTTATCTTGGACGAAGTCCACGTTTACAGTGAACAGGCGCAAGCTATGGTGTTGGAAATTGTCAAATCGCTGGTACGCCTGAAATGCAGGGTACATATCGGCAGCGCGACGATACCGACGGCGCTGGCGAAGCAAATTCGTGACTGTCTTGGTGGAGAGGAAGCGATTTACGAGGTACGGCTGAACAAAGAAGAACTTGCAAGCTACGACCGGCATGTCGTACATCGCTTGAGGGACGAAAAAGAGGCGCAAGAGTATGTCCGCGACAGCATCGCCGATGGAAAGCGGGTTCTGTTCCTTTCTAATCGCGTCGCCATCGCGCAGGATCGTTTCCAATGGGTAAAGCTGGAATTTCCGGGCGTTCCCGTGTTGCTGGTACACAGCCGCTATCGACGTAAGGACAGAGCGCAACTCGAGCAGCAGATCGAATTATTTGAAAAGAGAAACGGCCCCTGCATCGTTTGTGCGACACAGGTTATAGAGGTCAGCCTCGATATTTCCTTCGACACGCTGGTCACGGACTGCGCCCCGCTCGACAGCATGATTCAGCGATTCGGGCGCGTAAACCGTCGTCGCAAGACGGCTGCGGAGCATTTCCTCTGCCCGGTCGCTGTGATTGCGCCGCCAGCAAACGATCCAGCGGCAAAACCCTATACCCTTGACGTGTTGAAACGAAGCTGGGACGCCCTGCCCGATGGCGCGACCCTGCACGAAGTAGAACTACAAGGTCTCATTGACGCAGTATATCCAGTTATGGATGTGAGGGAAATTAACATTCACCTGGTCGAAACCGATGATGGAGTTGGCTTGCGGGAACTGTGCAACCGACCACGAAGCCTGTTGCTTGAAGCGTTAGAAATTGACTCCGCCGTCGTCATACGTCAGAGTGATTTGCAGGCTTACACAACGGTGCGAGGCCACGAACGCCAGGAACTCGAAATTCCTGTTCCAGTCAACTCCCTGCGTCCCAAGTTCAAATTGTGGGCGCAAATTGAAGAGGGCAACAAACCATTCGTTTGCCCGGATACCTGCTATGATGCGGCGCTTGGCCTGTTACTCAGCGGGGAAGGAGAGCCGGTATGTATCATTCTGTAACCGGTAAGCGGCTTGTCGAGTGTCTTAACCAGCGTGACGGGACGACCTATACTGTCCGACAGTTCTTTGACAAAATTTATGTTCCGCTGTTCTTCGGCAGCGCCCGCTTGTTGCAATACGTGAACAACTCGCCATTTGATCAGGAAATTTCGAAGCAGAAGAAAGCGGTTACTCAGGCGCTTTTGGGAGACTGCCTTCAGAGGGTCCATGATAAAGTGCAAGGGCTAGAGCCAGACGCCAGTTTTTTTCTTGGCGGTCCTGCTTCCGGCAGCACAGAAACAACATCCGGTCAAGTCACGTCTATGCGTGTCCCTGTTTCCGATGAAGATGTGTACGCCTCGTGGATCGGGGCTGCGCTTGGTCTGACGGTGCAGGGAGGATTTACGTTACTCATTGACTCAGACGATGTTTTGCTGATGACCTATGATGGCTGGGTACAGTATCGTCGTCTGCTGGAACAGACGCCGAATCTGAAACAATTTCAGATTAATACCTGGAATGGGCAATGGGTCGCCAACCGCATGAGCAAAGCATTCGATTTCGATCCTGCGGCGGACAAAGATGGAAACGCGTTAGAAACACAACCCTGGGTGCAACTATTGTTCGCACTCAGCTACCACTATCGTGAGGGGCCAGTGCATCAGTTGCTCGCATACGTCTACTCACTCGGCCAAAGCAATAAAACTGTCGGCTTTATAAGGCTCAACCTTCCCGAAGTGAGACGGTTAGCGGACCTTTATCGGCAGTTGTACACCGTTCCGCCAGGCTTACCGCCCGGCAGCTTCGAGCAACTTTACAATACCGAGCTGTCGTTTCGCGCTGCTTGTGAGCGCACAGAAGTCGGGTTACGCGCACTCAGACCTAAAGACGTTTTCAATGCGCAGCGCGGGATTCCCAAACCGCCCAAAAACGTAGAACCCAAACAGCAACTCGCTTTCGACACTTACCAGACTTGGATAATCGCCATGCTGAACAATACGGAACTGATGAACCGAGCAAAAGAACTGGCAGAATCACTGTATCAGTTCCGAAAGCAAGAGGAGCGCGGGAAAAACACCAACAAAAATATGGTTGATGACCTTCTCAAAAAGAGAAATCGCCGCGAGTTCATTGAGGGACTTACCGAGGTGCTGCAGAAAGACAGCGCCAAATGCGACTTATTTGAGCAGGCGGTCGCCGACCTGCTTGCACTGCCTGCTGACAATGTGCCGCTTTTTCTCACTCTGCTTAGCTTCGAATATGCCGTCGCAGTGGCGAAGGCATAAGGAGATAACAAGATGACTATTCAGTCCCCCTACCTGTATCTGCGCGGTCTGCGTCAGGTGGACCACACCGTTTTTTGCGTCGCCGACGGCCAGAAAACATACCGTGACCCGCTCACCGGCCAGTTCGTTCCTTATTCCAGTGGACAGCAGGTGAAGCGTTCCATTCTTGACGATATGACCGCTAGCTTGAACGAAACGCGAGCGCCAATCACGTTTAACTTTACGCTTGCAACGAAGATCGGAAAGCAGGAGTTTGGGCAAGGTGAACCCTGGTCGCCTTGCAATCCGGCATACGCGGATCAACTTATCGGCGGCTGGATGCGAGCGGGCAAGGAAGGCGCCCCAGTAAAACGGCGCAGTCCGCTCTCGATCTCCGCAATGCGACCGCTGCACCCAACGCTATCCAGCCTGTCGCGGGAATCGGTCACATTCGACCGCAGCGACCACCCGGAACAGCACAAAGTCCGCGTGGTAAACGAACAAGGCAACGAGGTGTCTCAAGAAGATTTTCTCAACTTCTTGAGTTCGGCAAATCGCAACTTGCCGATGCGCCTGTGGATTCCAGAAGATAAGGTGGGGCCGCGTGCCAGTGGCTTGTTTATCTACGACATCGCTATTGATTTACGCACTCTGTTCAGCGTTTCGCTGAACACGTTCGAGCCGGAAGTCACTGCCGATATTGTCGAGCAACTAAAGCAGGCGGGGTGGCAGGCAAGTAGCGACACAACCCGCCTAATCTGTCCCAAACTACGTCGCGAAGAGATCATACCCATGCTGGCTCACAGCCTAATTAACTGGCGCGTGACAAGCAACCAATCCCGCACATATAGTCCTCAGAACACGCTCGCTGTGGCATTGAGCGACGACGCCAATCGGTTGGGAATGGCGATCCGCGCTGATCTCACCGAGGAGAGTAACTACAAGCGGGCAGAACCCGTCTTGGCTACCGACATCACCAACATCGCCATTTTTCCGGCGCTAACGGCAAAAGCTTACATCCGTGGAGTGGTTGGCAGCGCAGATGCTTTGGAACAGGCTGAGAACAAATTGAAGGAGCGTCTACTTGGGTACACCTATGACGTCTGAAGAAAATAGTGAAACGTCATTGGCGGAGCGGCGCATCAGCGGGACGGAAGTGCATTACTTTGCGCTGTGTCCCCGTAAACTCTGGTGGTACGCCCACGGGCTGGAGCAGGAACACGTCACTGGTGGCGTCGGCCAGGAAAACGTCGCGCTCGGAACCCTGCTCCATCAGGAAAGCTATCCCGCTCAGACCCGCAAAGACATCCTCGTGGACGGCCTGATCCGCCTGGACTTCACCGAGGACGGCCTGGTTCACGAAATCAAAAAGAGCAAGGGCGGCGAACAGGCCACGCGCTTCCAGCTGCTCTACTACCTCTACTATCTCAAGCATATCAAAGGCATCGAAACGTCCGGGGTCATTGACTACCCGCTGCAAAAGCGACGTCAGCCCGTCGCGCTCACGCCGGAACTGGAAGCCGACGTCGCGCGCCTGCTCGATGCGATTGAAGCGACACGCCAGCAGCCGACCCCGCCCATTGTCAGCAAGCCCCTGGCCCTGTGCAAGCAATGCGCTTACCAGGAGTTGTGCTGGGGCTGAGGGTGGACAAAGCCGAAGGACGCCTGCTTGCTGGCCGTGCGCTCGGGAGCAGGAACGCACGGGTTCGCGGCTTCTCGTCCGCTGCCTGCCTTCGCGCGCTCCTGCCGCCCGCGCTCATTCAGTCGCTTCCTGGCCTCGTTTTGCGTCTCGCTTGCCGCTTGTTCGCTGCTGGATCGTTGCTAATTCGCTGCCGGATCGAAAGGCTTGCGTCCGTGAAAAACTACTACCTGCTCTCCAACGGGCGACTGCGTCGTCACGACAACACGCTCGTCATGGAGAACGCTGAGGGGCGGAAGAAGCCCATTCCCATCGAGGACGTGGACAGCCTCTACCTCTACGGCGAGATTGACCTCAACACCAAAGCCCTCACCTTCCTGAGCAGCAAGAAAGTGCCGCTGCACGTCTTCAACTACTACGGTTTCTACAGCGGCTCCTATTATCCCCGCGAGTACCTGCATTCCGGCTACCTGCTCGTGCATCAGGTGCGCCATTACAGCGACTCCGCCCGCCGTTTGACTCTCGTGCGCGAACTGGTGCGCGCTTCCGCCCATTCCATGCTGCGAAACGTCGCTTACTACGCCAACCGCCGCAAAGCCGACGGCGCCTCGCTTCCCGACAGCGATCCCGACCCGACCGGCGAGATCGGCGTCGAAGCCGCGTCGGAGCCGTACTTGCCCCAGGACGCCGCCCTGGAAGCCGCCATTGACGCGAGCGAGGGCGACGCGGACACGGCCTTTCCGTCGTCCGAGGCTCCCGCAACGCTTGCAGCCAGCGCGGGCGAGGCTGAGCCGGGTCTGGAACCTGCGCCCG
>JBBRNU010000140.1:0-8786 GCA_038230115.1 Chthonomonadales bacterium
GAGTCCATGCTTTCCGTGCCGCTCGTGACGCGGGGCGAGATTCTGGGCGTGGTCAACGTGCGAATGCGCCGCCCGCACGAGTACACCAAGAATCAGGTGCGCCTGCTGTCGGGCATCGCCAACCAGGTTGCGGGCGCTATCGAGCATTCACGCCGCTTCCGGCAGTTGGAGCGCCACGCTGTCCAGCTGCATAACCTTTCCGAAGTGTCGCAGGCCATCACGTCGAATATGTATTTGGAGGAACTGCTGCACCTGTTTGTGACGATGACCGCGCGGACGATGAGCTACAAAATCTGCACGGTGATGCTGGTGGACAAAAACGAGCTGGTGATGAAGGCCACGCAGTCCGAGAGTAAAGAGTACAAGAAGAAGCCCAACCTCAAAGTCGGCGAAAGCGTTTCGGGCCGGGCGGTCGCCGAGCGCCGCCCGATTACGGTTGACGACGTGCAAAAAGCCCCGGAATACATCTTTCCCGACATCGCGCAGCGCGCGGGCGTGCGCTCCATCGCCAGCATTCCGCTCTTAATCAAGGGTGAGGCGATTGGCGTGCTGAACTGCTACACGGAAAAAGTCCACCACTTCAGCCGCGAGGAACTGGCGATTTTGCAGGCGCTGGGCGCGCAGGCCGCGCTCGCCATCGAACACGCCAAGCTGATGGTCAAGTCGGCAGTCATTCAGGAGATGCACCACCGGGTCAAAAACAACTTGCAGCAGATCGTCAGTCTCGTCCGGCTGGAAATGCGCTATTCCAAATACACGACGGTCGAGGACGCGCTGAACGACACCCTGAGCCGCATTCTCGCCATTTCCAGCGTCCACGAGCTGCTGACTCGCGACGACCTGGATTCGGTCAGCGTGAAGAAGGTGGCCGAAAGCATCCTGCACGCCACGCAGCAGAGCGTTGTGCCGCCCGGCAAGACGATTCATACCCGCGTCGAGGGCGACGACTTCGTGCTTCCCTTGAACAAAGCCACTTCGATGGCCCTGGTTTTGAACGAGCTGGTGCAAAACGCGGTCGAGCATGGGTTCCGCACGCTGAACGACGGGCGCATTCATATTGACCTCGCCGAAACGAAAACGGAACTGCGAATCTCGGTCATCAACGACGGCGCGGCGCTGCCGGAAGGCTTCACGCCGCGCAGTTCCGAGTCGCTCGGCCTGTCCATCGTCGAAACGCTGGTGCGCGGCGATTTGCAGGGCGCGTTCACGCTGGAAAACGAAAAAGACGGCAGCGGCATCGTCGCCACCGTCGTCTTTCCCCGCTGACCGCCCTTTTGCTTACCTGGCAGGAAGGGCATCGCTTTCCGCTTTAACTCCCCTCGCTTCTGATGCTGGCTCGCCTGACGCTCGGCGACGAAGCGCGGCGTGGGGATGCAACGCGGCGCGGGGTTTCAATTCGCGGCTGTCGAAAGTCCGGCCTACGCCATCGAAAGGCTGATCCGGTTCGCCGAACGCTTAATTTGCACTTTTTGCCGCAAAAAATTAAAAAATGAGGCAGATCAAGCAACTTTTGGCAGCGGCAGGTTTCCAACCTGCTGAGAAACAGACAAACCTCTAGCGCGAGGCGGCTTATTTTGCCGGAAACTACTGACAAGCGCACAAAGAACTAATACTCTGGAAACCCTTTTCGAGATTGAACGGGTGGGAGAGAGTATGAGACGCTTATGCGAAGAGCAGTGAAGAAATTAAGAACAATGCTGAATTCAGTCTCTCGACCCGTCGGTTTAACCAACCCGCCGCGCCAATTTTTCATGGGCTGCCGCGACCTCTCGTTCTGGCTTCGCAGCGCGCGAGCCGACCAGCGTCTGGCGCAGCTGCAGCGCGAGCATAGTACGCAAAAAGCGTTCGATCTTCTCTATGAGCGCACTCCCGATCCCTGGGGCTATCTAGTGCCGCACTACCGTTACCAGCGTCTCAAGTATGAGAAAATGCTTGCGATGCTGCCCGCCCGTCCCTACGGCGGCGCGCTGGACGTAGGGTGCGGGTTGGGAGTCTTCACGCGTCGGCTTGCGCCCTATGTTCACCAGGCGGTGGGCGCCGAGCTTTCTGGCGTGGCCGTAGGGCAAGCGCGCGTCTTGTCCGCAGGATGCCCCAACCTCCGCTTCGAGCAGGCGGGCGTCGAGGAGATCGGCATCTGCGGCGCAGAGCGCGTTGACCTGCTCATCCTCGCCGATGTCCTCTACTATCTTTGTCCCTTATCCGATGAAAAGCTGAAAAGCATTGTCGCTGCTGTCGAGCGGCGCCTGCAGCCGGGAGGCATCCTGCTGCTCGCCAACCACTTCTTCTTTGGCATGGACGCGCAATCACGACAAGTGCGCCACATTCATGACGCTTTTCGCTGGGCCGGGTCGCTGCGCCTGCTCCAGGAGCGGTGGCATCCCTTCTTTCTGGTCGCCACACTGCAAAAGACGCTCTGAAAAACGCCCCGCTGCGAAAGGCGCAGAGCCGCTTTTTTCTTGACGCTGCGGGCTAACCGTGTTATACTTGCCAAATGCATAAAAGTACGCCGTTTCTATGCCCATAGCAAACTTACGTTGTTTGGAAAGTTGAAATGAAAGAACCGTCTATGTCACGGGATCAGCAGCGGGAAATAACACAAACAATGCCTATAATTCCTGAGACGGACGCGCAAATTTCGCGTTCTGATACACTGGAATTGGGTATCTCGAATATGTCAGAAGAAGCAGCGGACGAAAAAATTTGGGACGATCTGTTCGCCGCTACTCCTGACGATAAATTGAATGCGTTCGCTGACCAAATCCGTGCAAAAGTTCGCGCGGGCCAATTCAAACCGTTAGATTTCACGAACAAGTGAACTCTTTCGCGACAAGCGATTTTGGGGAGTGTTTTGAAAAACGACCCAAGCCTATACAGGAAAATGCCAAGCGAAATTACGAGTTATGGAAGATAGACCCGCGCCATTCAAGTCTGCATTTCAAAGCGGTGAAGTCTGGCGTTCCCTCCGTTTGGTCAGTGAGAATCGGATTGCATTACCGCGCTTTAGGTTTGCGAGAAGACATAGGCGGGCAGGACGCAATTGTATGGGGTTGGATTGGTCATCATTCGATATACGATAGAATGCTCAAAAATTTCTAACGCTACACGAGGGCGAGCGGGCAGCATTTGCAGGCAAAGGGCGTTCTCAAGCCGTGAGAACGCCCTTTCGTTTTACAGGTTGACGCGCTGCATCTGCACGTCCGGGTAACGCCCGCCCGCCGCCACGCCCTGCGGCGCAATCGCCTCAATCTGCGCCAACTCGTCTTTCGACAGCGTAATTGACAGCGCGCCCGCGTTTTCCTCCAAGTACGCGCGCCGCTTCGTGCCGGGAATCGGAACGAGGTCGTCGCCCTGCGCCAAGACCCAGGCGAGCGCCAACTGCGACGGTTTGCAGCCCTTCTCGCGCGCCATCTCCTCGATTTTCGTCACCACTTCCAGGTTCTTCTGGAAGTTCTCACCCTGGAAACGCGGCCCGTGACGGCGAAAATCGTCTTCGGGCAGGTCTTCGAGCCGCTTGATCTGCCCGGTCAGGAAGCCGCGTCCCAGCGGGCTGTACGGCACAAACCCGATGCCCAGCTCGCGGCACGTCGGCAGAAGTTCGTCTTCGGGGTCGCGGCTCCACAGGCTGTATTCAGTTTGCAGGGCGGCAATCGGGTGGACGGCGTTCGCGCGGCGAATCGTCTGCGGCGCGGCTTCCGACAATCCCAAAAAGCGCGCCTTGCCCGCCTCGACCAGGGACTTCATCGCGCCGACCGTGTCTTCAATCGGAACTTCCGGGTCCACGCGGTGCTGATAATACAGATCAATCGTCTCGACGCCAAGCCGTTTCAGGCTGGCGTCGCACGCTTCCAGCACGTATTCCGGGCGGCCATTGACCGGGCCGAACCCTCCGCCCGGCGTTCGCACGTTGCCAAACTTCGTCGCCAGAACGACCTCGCCGCGCCGTCCCCGGATCGCGCGCCCTACTAGTTCCTCGTTGCGCCCGCTGCCGTACATGTCGGCGGTATCGAGAAAATCAATGCCCAGGTCGAGGGCGCGTTGTATCGTGGCGATAGATTCGGTTTCGTCGGCCTGTCCGTAAAACTCCGACATGCCCATGCAGCCCAGCCCCAGCGCGGAAACTTCCAGCCCGGCGCGTCCCAACCTACGTTTCGGCGTCGCGTTCATTTTTTGCTTTCCTTCCCCATTCCATTGCCCGTGTTGTTTTTGCTGCGCCTGGCGTTCGCGCTGTGCGCGCGACTCGGATTGCCTTCGAGGTTGGCCGCGCTGTCGTTCGCGCGGTCGTTCGCGCGGTCGTTCGCGCTGTCGTTCGCGCGGTCGTTCGCGCTGCCCGCCGCCATGCCGCCGGCGATGTCGAGGCAGGCGTCCAAATCCCCGTCGCCTTTGAATCCCAGGCGCGCGTAGTTCTCAATCTTGTATTCGATTACGGCCAGATGCGTTTGCAGGATCGCGATGTGTTCCCGCACCGCCCTGCCGTGCGCTTCCAGCAAGGCCCGGCGCGCGAGCAGCGTGACGTCGCCCTGCTGATACAGCCCAACGTACTCCTGCATTCGGCAAATCGGCATTCCCGTCGCGCGCAGGCGTTTCAGAAATTCCAGCCCGCGCAGGTCATTGGCGGTGTAGCGGCGGTGTCGGCTGCTGTCGTCACGCGGCACGGTCGGGATGAGGCCCACGCGCTCGTAATAGCGCAGCGTGTGTTCGCCCAGCCCGGTGCGGGCGGCGGCTTCCTGAATCGTATAGGCGCGCGACATTTCCGGTTCGGTCGCGTCCCGCTCGGTCATGGGCATTGGGCTTCCTCGTTTTCTCGCTTGTCGCGCCTGCCTTTCGTTCCGTCCTCAGTGTACCAACTTAGAGCGCGCTCTAAGTCAAGGGCGAATTTGAAAACAACGAAAAAAAGTGCGGCGGGTCAGATTTGCGGTCATACTGTCGCACGGTGGATTATTTTCCGTAGCGGGCGACATGGCGTTCTTTCAGCGCGAGATAGGCCGGGTCGTCTTTGGCTCTCCGGTAGCGCTCGTAGAAAATCGCCGCCGCTCGCGCTTTTTCGCTGTCGGCCCAATCCTCGGCTTGCGGCAAAACGTGGGCGCGGGCGGTTTGGCGGCTGGCGGCGTCCGGTTCCGCCTGCGGATTTTTCGGGTATTTGCGCCCGCTCGGATGGTTGGCATAGCGCCGGGCGCGCGTGTAGCCCATCTGCAAAAACTTGCGCGCCATGTCCATGCCGACAAAATCCTCTTTCGCTTTGTAATCCAGAAACTGCGCGTAAATCGTATCGGCGGATGTTTCGGCTTCTTTGGCCGTTTTGAAGCGCCAGTGCGGCAGAATTTCGGATTTGTAAGGCTGCACCAGCAAAACGCCCTGCTCCCCGACCCCGACGCGGTAGAGTTCCGGGCGCTCCCGAAAATCAATTTTTTCAAAATCCAGGTCGTAGTTGAACGGCATTCGCCCGCTTCCTTCCAGTCAGTAGTTCCGTCGGCAGTCAAATTTAAGCTGAGGCTTTTGTAGCCCCGGATCAAGCGCGCCCGCAGGAGAGAAATTAACCTGTCCGTATAAAACCTGGCCTTCTCAGACATCGGGGGCGGGGAAGAGGCGGCGCAGGGGCAGAACGAAGCCGGGCAGCAGTTCCTCGCCGTGAGCGTGTCCTCGGCGGTAGGCGTCCGGGGGGCGGCCCCGGCGCGATGAATGGTCAGGACGCGCGTTTTCGGGTTCAGTTCCCATACGATTTTCACGCCGAAGGCAAGCCACCGCTCCACTTTCCTGCCGACTTCTGCGGGCGGGTCGGAAGGCGAGCGAACCTCTAAAACAATGTCGGGCGCGAGTTCCAGAAAGCCCGTCGGGAGGACGGCGGGCAGCCGGTCTGTCGCGACGAACGCCCAATCCGGGCCAAGCGCGGTATCAGGATTGCGGGCCAGAATGAACCGCGTTTCCGCCGCAAACCCCTGCCCCAACTAGTTATCAATCGCAAACAGGGTCGCGTAGGACGCGATGACCATCGCAAAAACGCCGTGCGCGGCTCCGGGCAGGGGAGGCATCGGTTCCAGTTGCCCTTCGAGCAGGTCGTAGCGCCATTCCGGGTCGAAAGCGGCAAACGCTTCCGCCGTAATTGGTTTCGTCCGCAATTCCATGCCAGTTACGTGCATGGCGCGTTTTTCCTTTAGCGCCGTTTCATCGTATCTTCGCCGCCCGCCGGACGCTTGCGCTTCCATGCGCCCGTTTCACGGCTTGGTTTTTGTCGTCGCGCTTGTCTTTACTATTCTCTATTGTAGCGCGAACCGGGGACTGGCGCAAGCGCGACGGGTTCGGTCGCCCGCAAAACGCCGCCCGGTCGCGCCGGCCTTGCTTTTCACGCCCGCTTTGCGGTACACTAATTCGGTTTGCCGTCTCGGAAACGGACGGTGAACCGGCAGGCCGCCCCGTGCGCGCCCGCCAACCATAACCTCGCACCGGACGCCGACCCGCCACCGGGTGAACGCGCTTATTCTCAAGCCGCGTTTTCACTGGCGGGAATGACGCGCCGGGAGGAACGCCGACCGCAAACACGCTCCGGTCGCGCGTTGACAACCCAGGAGAAACGAATTTGGCATCGCTTTCCATGAAAGAACTCCTCGAAGCCGGAGTTCACTTCGGACATCAGACCCGCCGCTGGAACCCCAAGATGAAGCGCTACATCTACGGCGCGCGTAACGGCATCTACATCGTAGACCTGCACCAGACCCTGAAACTCTTCGACGAGGCCCAGAAGTTCGTGCAGGAGACCGTGCAGAGCGGCGGCAAAGTCCTCTTTGTCGGAACCAAGAAACAGGCGCAGGACGCCATCGCCGAGTCCGCCGAGCGCTGCCGCGAATACTACGTGAACTCGCGCTGGCTGGGCGGGATGCTCACCAACTTCCGCACGATTCGCGACCGCATCAAGCGCCTGGCCGAAATCAACGAAATGCAGGACAAGGGCATTCTCGCGCGCCTGACAAAGAAAGAATCCACCATTCTGCTGGAAGAGCGCGACAAGCTGGAACGGTATCTGGGCGGCATCAAAACCATGCCCCGCCTGCCCGATTGCCTGATTATTATTGACCTGAAGAAGGAACATATCGCCGTTGACGAGGCCCGGCGGCTGGAAATCCCCATCGTGGCCCTCGTGGATACCAACTGCGACCCCGATCTGGTGGATTACGTGATCCCCGGCAACGACGACGCGATCCGCGCCATCAAACTGGTCGCGGGAAAACTGGCCGACGCCATCGCCGAAATCAAGCAGCCGCAGTGGGACGCCGAGGAAGCCCTCAAGAACCCGCCGGTCACCGATATGGAAGCCGAAATGTCGGGCGCGGACAAGCCGGACGTGGACAGCCTCGCGATTACGGACACGACGCTGGAAGCGCCGAAACTGGCTGAGGGCGACTACGTCTTCCGCCCCAGCGACGCCGCCAACGACGAGTACGCCCAACTTGCCACTATTGCCGACGACCTGGAACCGATCAGCGTCCCGCAGGAATAAATGCGTAAGAAATTGGCGCCTGTTCAGCCCTCGTCCCCCTCTTTCATAATGTGAGAGAGGGGGAGGCTGGAAGAGGCCGAAACGTTACAGAAATGGTTAGGAAGGGGTCAACGATGCCTGAGATTACCGCCGCAATGGTGATGCAGCTGCGCGAGCAGACCGGCGCCGCCATGATGCTGTGCAAAGAGGCCTTGAAGGAAAACGACGGCGACTTCGAGGCGGCGACCGTTTACATTCGCAAAAAACTGGGCAACAAGCTGACCGGAGCCACCGACCGGAACGCTTCGGAAGGCGTGATCGCTGTCGTCGTTCTAGATAACCAGGACGGCGCGATTGTGGAACTGAACGCGGAGACCGATTTCGTGGCCCGCAGCGAGGATTTCAAAGCCCTCGCCCGTGAACTCGCCGAGCAGGTCGCCCGCACGAAGGGCCACAGCGTGGAAACCGTGATGACGCAGGAATCCCTGGCGCAGCCGGGAACGACGGTGCAGGCTCGGCTGGAAGACGTGTACACGAAACTGCGCGAGAAACTCGTCTTCAAGCGGTTCGAGTTCATTTCGACCGACGAAAACGGCGCGCTCGCCGCCTATGTCCACGTTCCCGCCAACGACAAAATCGGCGTGCTGGTAGAACTGGAAGCCGGGTCGCCCGAATCCGCCAAAAGTGAAGCCGTCCAGGAATTGGGCCGCAATCTCGCCATGCAGGTCGCGGGCGCGAAGCCGCGCTACATGACCCGCGACGAGGTTCCCGCCAACATTCTGGAGCAGGAGCGCGACATCGCCCGCACGACCGCGCAGAACGAGGGTCGCCCGGAAGCCGCGATGGAAAAAATCGTCGAGGGCCGCGTTCGCAAGTTCTACGAGGAAACCGTGCTGCTGGATCAGCCGTATCAGCGAGACCCCAAGAAGACGGTCGCGCAGATCATCTAGGAAGCAGGGCCGGGCATTTCCCTGCGCCGCTACGTGCGCTACACGGTCGGCGAGAACGTGACCGGCGTCGCTTCGTCCGGCGCTATCAAGGCTCAGGCCGAATAATGGCCCCATCCGACTTAACCGACGCAACTCTCGAAACCCCGTCCGACGCGCTGGCTTTTCCCGCCAGCGCGTCGTCCCCCCCGCGTGACTCCGCCGCTGCCGACGCGCCCGCCTCGGAAAAACCCGCTCCCAATCTGCGCTGGCAGCGCGTGCTGTTGAAACTGTCGGGCGAGGCGTTCGCCGCCGAGCATGGGCCGTCCGCGATTGTCAGCCGCGAGACGGCGACCGAGCCGCGCACGGGCCTGAACTACGCCACGATTCGC
>JBBRNU010000141.1:0-8775 GCA_038230115.1 Chthonomonadales bacterium
ATGTAATGGCGCAGGATCGGCGTTTTGAGAAAGGCGGGCGCGTACCCGGAATAGTTGCCGCCGCCAACGAAAACCGGGTAGCGGCAGGCCGCCGACGAGTGCAGCAGATGCGCGTGCGTCTCGAACAGCGACCGACCCGACGGTGCGGCGCGCGATAGGCTTGCGCGGCCCACCTGTCCACTTCAAGGGTAATCGTTTCCATTGTACTCTCTTCAAGTCGGTACAACCAAGAGCAGGGCGCGAAACGTCGCGCCCTGCTCCAGTATACACCGAAACCGTCCGGTGGCGCACATCGCTTTTGTCGTGGCCTAACGACCGAACTTAGCGGCAGACCGCATAGAAAACCTTTTGGTTCACACCGGGCATGGCTGGCGGGCTGTCCGCTGCACCGACTGGTTGTGCCACTCAGGAAGTTTTTATGGAGAGCAGTTTCCCAGTGGTGAACTCGCACTTGAGACTTTGCATCTGGAAGTCCCACAGGCCTGCTAGGACTTTCTAGACGTAAACAGGGCCATCGAAGCTGTTCCCATACGAAAACGTGGCGATAAAACCTAAGCCCCATTGACTCAAGTGGCTGGTTGCCATAATCCCAAGTCACCCACCCCAAATTAGGAATATAGTATTCGGTGACCGTGTGCCATGAGATGTCATCCTCCTCGAGAATGAATGCGTTCCCGCGCACGAAACGGACAGGAATACCGCAGGCCCTCATGATCGCGATGCCTGAAGCCGCTCGATCTTCGCAATGACCGCCACTACGTCGGAAGATTTCTGCCGTTGCTCCTCCAGCCGCACCTTTCAGCCGCCTTGGCCTCCCGACGATACGACACCGGGACCATGCTGATCGTGCTTGTAATATCCAACGTACCTGTCGAAGCGCCATCAACTTTGAGAGACTGGTTTTCTCCCTTCGTAACGAACTTGAAATCTACCCCTTGCACTGTCGTCTTGGCCGTCTGGCAAGACCGATTATCAAAGGGAACGGGGAAGATCCTGTCACCATTCGGCTGATATTTGCGCGCGACTGACCGTTCTCCTCTTCGAGGACAACACGAAAGCGGGGCATGAGACCCCGCCTCAAGGAAGGGTCTTAGCAGACTTCAGCAACGACTTTTGGACAGCGCCAATGAATTTCGTCGCGCTGTGGCGTTCCGCCGTGTGTCTTTCGGACACGGGAGTCAGCGCAGGCTTCAATAATGGGCGGCATTGGCCCCTCTCCTTACGACGGACTTATCTTGTCCCTTATCTTTGCGATGAGATAGGGAACGCCCGCTCCAGGGCGGCTCGCAGGCTTCCTGATGCGATCAGGAAAAAAGTTACGGGACAAGAAAGACGAAGGAGAGGGGTTGGGGTGAGGTGGTGTCCGAAGGACACACAGCCGCAGGCTGCCGAGCGAAGAAATTTATTCCGTCGCCGCTTGTCGCCTGGGCGAACTGTTGATGCTGGCAAGCTGCCCCCGGCCAACGGTTCGGCTGCGTAAAGTGAATGACTGCGACGGCTCAGGCGTCCAGGTCAACCGTCTGCCCGTCGTAGGCCAGTGCGACATCAGGGGGCAGTTGGGCGTTCACGGCGTCGTGGTCGAAGTGGTGGGAAAGGTGGGTCAGGAGGGCGCGGCGCGGCTTCAGTTCGGCAATTACGTCGAGCGCCTGATACAGCCCGAAATGCGTGGGATGGGGGTCGAAGCGCACGGCGTCGAGAAGCAGCAAATCCAGGTCGTGCAATTGCGTCATCGCGTCGTCCGGGATGTGGCTGACGTCGGTGACATAGGCCATGCTTCGGGCGGGCTTGCCGTCGCGCGCCGGGCTGTCGAAGCGATAAGCCAGCACCGGCAGCCGCCCATGCAGGACGTGGAAGGAGCGAACGCGCAGGCCAAGCAGGTCGAAGTCGGGCGCGACCTCATGCAGAGTCAGGCGCGGTTTTCCGCCGCCCGCCTGCGTTTCCATGAAGATGTAATTGTAGATGCGGCGAATGTCAGCCAGCGTGGGCGCGTCGCCATACACGGGAATCTCGCTTCCCGACAGGTCGTTGAAGCGGCGCACGTCGTCCAGCCCAAAGATGTGGTCGGCGTGAGTATGCGTGAAGAGAACGGCATCCACGCGGCGCAGGTCGTGGCGCAGCGCCTGGATTCGCAGTTCCGGCGTGGTGTCCACGAGAATGACGTTTTCGTCCTGCCGAACCAGTATGGAAGGGCGCAGGCGCGTGTTTTTTGGGTTGTTGGAGCGGCACACGGCGCATTCGCACCCAATCATGGGAACGCCATGGGACGTGCCACTGCCTAAAACGAGTATTTCCATAGATGTTTCTAAAAGACCGCCTACCCCCCGGCTCCGATGGGGAGGCAATGGTCTAACATCCCAGCAAGGAGCCGGGCGCAAATCAGGCCGAAGATTCGGCAATCCTTACCGCCTGCCCCGAAGACGCGGATTCGTAGGCGGCGGCGACCACTTCCACGACATGCGCCCCATGCTCGCCGGGCGCGTGCAGCGGCGCGCGGCCCAAAATGGCGTCGGCGAAATTGTCTATCGGGCCGGTGACGGGCGGCAGATCGGCCTCGCAGAAAGTTTCGGTCGGCAGTCCGTCGCGAACCAGCGTGGTCTCGAACGCAAACTCGCGGATCGTGGCCGTGCCATGAACGCAGCCGAACACGTTGTGAACGCGGCGCGCGGGATGCTTGCTGTCGCCCAGCAGCGTGATGCTGGCGACCGCGCCGTTTTCCATTTCCAGGCTGACGACGCCGCGCATATCGCCGGGCGTGTCGTCGAGCAGAGCCGAGACCCGCCGCGCCCGCAGGCCCGTCACCCAAAGCAGTTCCGAGACCAGATGCGAGCCGCCGTCAATCAGGTAGCCGCCACCATTGAGTTCGGTATCGGCGCGGTACATCGTGGGCGGCACGACGCCGGGCAGGTTGTCGGGACGGGCCGCGCGCCCGAATACGAACTCGGCGGAACCCGTCCAGTACAGCATGGCGCTTTCCAGCGCGCCCATCGCCGGGTCTTGCAGCGCGGCGCGCAGGCGGTGGCAATGCGCCCAGTACGGCGGATTGAGCGCGACCGCGAGCCTTCGGTCGTTCTTGCGGGCCAGGGCGACGAGGGCGCGGGCGTCGTCGGCGCGCACCGTCATCGGCTTTTCCAACAGAACGTGCAGGCCGCGCTCCAGAGCCGCCTGCGCCTGTTCGAAATGCAGGGCGTGGGGCGTGGCGATCAGCACGGCGTCCAGCCCGCCCGCGTCCAGCATCGCGCGCCAATCGGCGAAAGTCGCTTCGGGCGCGACATTAAAGTGCGCGGCGAGTTTGGCCCGCGCGTCGTCGTCCCGACGGCACAGGGCGGCCAGAACCACGTCGGGATTGCGCTGCGCGTCCGGCAAATGCCGCCGCGACGCGAACCACCCCGCTCCGATCACGCCCAGGCGTAGTTTGTTCTCTGTTTCCGGCGTCACCTGCGGCTTGCCTCTCCGGTCTCCGCCTCGACGTGCGCGAGGCTTTCCACGATAGAGACGCCGGCGCTGCTTCCCAGCCGGTTCGCGCCCGCCTGAAGCATGGCAAGGGCCGTTGGGAGGTCGCGGATGCCGCCCGCCGCCTTGACGCCGCAGCGTGTCCCGACCACTTCACGCAGCAGGGCGACGTCTTCCGGCGTGGCTCCGTGCGGCCCGAACCCGGTCGAAGTTTTTACGAAGGCCGCGCCCGACGCAGCGACGACCTCCGCCGCCCGCCGTTTTTCCGGCTCGGTCAGCAGCGCGCATTCGAGAATGACCTTGACGGTCGCGCCGCCCGCGCTTGCTACGTTCACGACGCCCGCGATGTCCGCTTCGACCGCGCGCCATAGTTCCGACTTGATCGCGCCGATGTTGAGAACCATGTCCAATTCCTGCGCGCCGCGCCGGATCGCGTCTTCGGCCTCGAACGCCTTGACTTCCGGCGCATTCGCGCCGTGCGGGAACCCCAGAACGGTGCAAACCAGAACGCCGCTGTCTTCCAGTTCCGACTGCGCGACCGACACCCAGCAGGGCTGAACGCAGACCGAGGCGAACCGATATTTTCGGGCCTCGGCGCACACCTGAATGATGGCCTGCGCGGGCGCATCCGGCTTCAAAATCGTGTGGTCAATCGCGCCCGCCAATTCCTGCGGCGTCATGCCAGCCTCTTTCTCGCTATCGAAACGGGAAGCGAACGGGAATGAATACCCGTTCTAAAATGCGGCGAACGGGAATAAATGCCCGTTCTGGAACGCTAGCCCGCCTGCGCGGGCTAAAATGCGCGCTCGTCTCGTGGCTTTCACGGGCTGAAGACTGTTCTATCTTGTCTGCCTGCGCGTGTTGACTACGCGCTCCGGCCCTCGGCATTTAGCCCTCGAAGGAGGGCTAGCATTTCAGAACGGGCATTTATTCCCGTTCTGGCCCGTTTGCTCCGTACGTCCGGTGAACGTCAAACGCAGGCCAGGTTTTCCTGCCAACGAAACACGACTTCAGGCGGGCCGGGTGGCGGCCTTGAGCGCGGCGACATATTCGCGCGTCTTGTCGAGCAGGGCGGGGTCGTCACGCCGTTGGTGGATCAAGTCTACCAGCGCGCTGCCGACGACGACGCCCTCCGCGAAGGCGCAGATTTGCCGGACGTGTTCCGGCGTCGAAACCCCGAAGCCCACGCAGACCGGCAGTTCCGTTCGCGCCTGGATGCGCGTCACAACGTCAGTCAACTCCGTCGGCACGTCCTGCCGCGCGCCGGTGACGCCGGTTCGCGAGACGCAGTAGACAAACCCGCTCGACAGATCGCACACCACGCCCACCCGCTCCGGCGTGCTGGTCGGGGCGAGCAGAAAAATCGTGTCCAGATTGGCGGCCTGCGAAATCCGTTTCCAGTCGCCCGCCTCTTCCGGCGTCAGATCGGTCACGATGTGCGCGTCCACGCCCAGGCGTCGGGCGTCTTCGGCGTAGCGTTCCAGCCCGTAGCGGCGGATCGGGTTGTAGTAGGTCATTACGATCAGGGGCAGGTCGGGGGCGAGACGCCGCGCGTCCTCGACGATGGCGAGGGTCTTGATCGCGGTCATGCCGCCGTCGAGGGCGCGCTGCGACGAGGCTTGAATGCTCGGCCCGTCGGCCAGCGGGTCGGAAAAAGGCAGGCCGATTTCTACGGCGTCCACGCCCGCTTCCGCCAGGGCGTGAATGACCTCGACGGTTTGGGCGGGGGGCAGGTCGCCCGCCGTAACGTAGCAGATCAGGGCTTTTTCATTGCGCGCCCGCAACAGTTCAAAACGAGTGGCTAAACGGCTCAACAAAACTCCTTCAGGCCAGTTTTAGAATGTTCGCTCTATCGCTCAGGCTTGCCTGTCAGCTTGCTGAGGCTGAAATCCGGCCTGACGTGGCGCAAAGGCGCAGAACCTCCGACGAGACCGGGCCGTGTTTAAGCCCGCGCAGGCGGGCTGTGCGTTTCAGGACGGGGATTCACTCCCGTCTGTCCCGTCCTACTGCGGATACGCTCATCCCAATTCCAACGACTGCGCGACCGTATTCATGTCTTTGTCGCCGCGCCCGGACAAGTTCACGACCACGAGGGTTTCCGGCGTCAGACGCGCCCGCATTTTGTCCAGATACGCGATGGCGTGCGCGGTTTCCAGAGCGGCGATAATGCCCTCCTGATGCGCCAGCAGCTGGAGGGCGTTCAGCGCCTCGCTGTCGGTTACGGCCCCGTATTCGGCGCGCTGCAGGTCTTTCAGGTACGAATGTTCCGGCCCGACGCCCGGATAATCCAGCCCGGCGGAAATCGAGTGCGAGGGCGCGATCTGCCCGTCGTCATCCTGAATCAGATAGCTCGCCGACCCCTGAAAGACGCCGGGCGTTCCCGCCGTCAGGGGCGCGCAGTGACGGCCCGTGTCCAGACCCTCGCCCGCCGCCTCGACGCCGATCAATTTTACCCCGGCGTCCTGCACAAAGGGATAAAAGATGCCCATCGCGTTCGAGCCGCCGCCTACGCAGGCGACCACGTAATCCGGCAGACGGCCCTCGCGCGCCAGCATTTGCGCCCGCGTCTCCTTGCCGATGACGGACTGAAAATCGCGCACGAGCATGGGGTACGGGTGCGGCCCGACGACCGAGCCGATGATGTAGTGCGTGTCGCGCACGTTCGTCACCCAGTCGCGCATGGCCTCGTTGGTGGCGTCCTTGAGGGTCTGCGTGCCGCTCGTCACGGTAATGACCTTCGCGCCCAGCAGCCGCATTCGGGCCACGTTGAGCGCCTGGCGCTGCACGTCCTCGGCCCCCATGTAGACCTCGCAGGAAAGTCCGAAGCGGGCGCAGACTGTCGCGGTCGCCACGCCGTGCTGCCCGGCCCCGGTTTCGGCGATGATGCGCGGCTTGCCCATGCGCCGGGCCAGCATAATCTGCCCGATGGTATTGTTGATCTTGTGCGCGCCCGTATGACACAGGTCTTCGCGCTTCAGATAAATTTTGCCGCCATAATGGGCCGAAATCCGCTCGGCGTGATACAGCGGCGTCGCGCGCCCGACAAAATCACGCAGGTAATAATCAATCTCGGCTTGAAAGGCGGGATCGGCCTGCGCCGCCGCATATTCCGCCGCCAACTCGTCGAGGGCGGGGATCAGGGTTTCCGGCACGAACCGCCCGCCATACGCCCCGAACCGCCCCAGCGCGTCGGGAACGCTCCCGCCGGAAGAGGGGGCCGGGCGCGCGTCTGTCGTTTGGGTAGTGGAGAAGGTCGGCATTTCGCTGCGTTCAGATTCGCTGCGTTCAGATTCGCTGCGTTCAGATTCGCTGCGTTCAGATTCGCTGCGTTCAGAAAGGGTATCCGGCATGGTAATAAATCCTACTTGCGCGCCTCGCTTTGGCCCGCGAAAGCGCCTGCTTGAAAAAGGGATGCCTCCATTATACTGTATCCGGCCCGGTCGCGCGCGTTTTTTACGCCTGTCGCGCGAATTTCCGAATTCTCACGATAACCCGCCCGTTTCCAACGGCGTCTAAGGGGCAGAGGACGCCGCTGAAAACCAATGGCGCTCGCCTTGATTTTTCGATACCGATGCAGGAACGCGAACAAGACGGTAGACCGAAGACTGTAGAAGGAGACTGCAATGCGTTATGACATGGATTGGCAGGAACCGCGCTTCCCGATGAAGCCCCGACTCAACTGGTCGCGCGTCGGTTCCAGCGTTCTCGCCCTTGCGATTGCGGGCGCGGGCGTGGGCGGCGCGGTACGAATTGTTCGCGCGCAGGACGCCGCGCCGCCCCCGCTGGCAGCCCCCGCGCCTGAATCCCCGGCGGCTGCGCCCGCGCCTGAATCCCCGGCGGCTGCGCCCGCGCCAGCCATAGCGCTGCCCGCTCTGGCTGCGCCGCAGGACGCGCCCGCTTTTTCGGGCGGCCAGCAGAGCGAACTCGACGCGCTGTTGAAAGAGCGCGCCCGGCTGGAAGAGAAAATCGCCGCCCTGCGCGGTCGCTCCTATTCCTATCAGGGTTCGTCCCGCGCCCTGACGCCCCAGGAGCGCAAAGCCGTAGACGAGGCGCTGCGAACGGCGCGGGAAGCGATGCGGCTGGCGCAGCAGGCGATGACCCAGGCGCAGCGCGCGATGCCGAGCCTGCCGCAAATGCCGTTTTTGGACGGGAAAACAACTTTCATTACGCCGAATTTCACTACGCCGAACACGTATGGCAAAAACTTTCCCTTCCTGAACGGCAAGGGCTTCCCCTTCTATTTTTATGACAAGAGCCAGAAGAACCCGAATTACGACCGCCTGCTTCAGGATTGGAACAAGAACCAGCCGGAGTTCGACCGGCGGATGCGCGAGTTCGAGACGAAGATGGGGCAGTGGCAGCGCGATTTCGAGCGCCAGATGCGCGAGCGTTTCAACGACAAGAACTTCAAGCCCGCCGACCCGCTTTCCGGCAAGGGCGACGCGAAAGGCGACCCGCTCGACGCGCCCGACAAAACGGAACCCGGCAGCCAGCCGAACGACCCGTCGCTCTCTCCTGACGGCCCGCCCCTCATCATCACGGTCACGCCTTCCCTCCCCACGCCGCCACGTGACACGGATGACGCCTTGTAGAAGTCTGCGCTGTCCAGAGCCTCCGTTGCGCGTCCGTGCGTTGTCCCGGCAAGGCTGCCGCAAGGCGCGGGCGCAGACGGCGGAATCCATCGGGCAGGGTTTTGGCGGGCGGACCGGGCGTCTTCTTGACCCGCTCTCGCGACAGCCATCACGACACCCATGAAAAGACGCCGCGCGTTAAGCGCGGCGTCAAACGTCTTTTCGGGCCAATTGCCCGTCAGGTCTTACCAACCCGGCAATCATCCATGCCAACCTGATTTGTGGAGGTATTCCCAATGCGACTATCTTTCCCGACCCTGGCAGCCGGTCTCGCGTTTTTCGCGGCGACCGGACTGGCCCAGCAAATGCCTGCCGACGGCCCTTACCACGTGCAGAAGACCGCCAAAGTCGGCGGCGAGGGCGGTTTTGACTATGTGTACGCCGACGCCGACGGACGCCGCCTGTACGTGGCGCGCGGCGGCTCCGCGCCGCGCGTCTCAGCCTTCAATCTCGATACGCTGGAGCCTGCCGGTGAAATCCCGATGACCAACGCGCGCGGCGCGGCTGCCGACGCCCAATCGCATCATGGCTTCGCTTCCAGCAAGCCGGTCGCGATGTGGGACACGAAAACCCTGGCGCTCCTCAAAACCATTCCGGTGGATGGCAGGCCGGACGGCATTCTGAACGACACGTTCAACCACCGCGTCTACATCTTCAGCCACAGCGCGCCTAACGCAACGGTGATTGACGCGAA
>JBBRNU010000142.1:0-8775 GCA_038230115.1 Chthonomonadales bacterium
GATGGGGAAATTCCAGGGCGTGATGCAGCCGACGACGCCGACCGGAACCCGCTGCGCGCCGCAGAAGATGTCGGGGCGCTCCGAGGGGACGATGCTGCCGTTGGGCATTCTGCCGAACGCGGCCATGTAGTGAGCCATGTCAATGGCTTCCTGCACGTCGCCGCGCGCCTCGACGAGGACTTTGCCCATCTCGGCCACCATCTGCCGCGCCAAGTCTTCCTTGCGCGTTTCCATCAGGCGGGCCATGCGGGTCAGGAGCGCGCCGCGCGCGGGGGCGGGCGTTTTGCGCCACGCAGGGTAGGCTGCCGCCGCCGCGGCGACCGCCGCCTCCACGTCTTCGCCGCGCGACCGGGCGTAGCGGCCCAACACCTCGTCGGTGCGCGCCGGATTGACCGACTCGAAGGTCTCGCCGGTGTGCGCGCCGCGCCAGACTCCGGCAATGTAATTGGTACGCCCGTCGTGCATTTTCGCTCCTGCAGAAGTTTCCAAGAAATCCTCTGCGCTTCCTCTGTGTCTCGATGTGCGCTTCGCTGGGTGGTTCAAAAAAACCGTTAGGGCTGCGCGGGCAGACCGCCCGGCATCGTCGGCATGGAGGCAGGCGGCGCGGCGTCTTCCTTGTCGCCGCCGTGCAGCAGGGTAATCGGGTTTTCGGCCAGCGGCTCGATTTTCCAGACGCCGCCGAAGTTCTTCAGGTGAAGCTCCAAGGGTTTGCCCGCCTCGCCTACCGTAACCGGAACCGTCGCCTCGTCGCCGGTGATCGTCGGCTCGCCCGCATCGCACTTGATTGTTTCCATGCCCTTGCGGGCGACGATTTTCAGGACGGGGTTGTTGTCGAATTTGTCGTTCATCATCGCGACGAACTCAGGCCGGGTCTTGTCGCCCGGCGGCGACGCGCTCAAATCGTAGACAACGCCCCAATCGAGCCATTGGATCGCATGGAAATAACGCTGCACCTGCGCTTTCGGGTTGGTGCGGTGTTTCCAATACCACCAGCCGCCTCCGCCGGACGCCAGGGCGAGCAGCAGAACCACGCTCAGGTTGATGATCAGCGCGTTGCGCCGGGAATTGTCGGGCGCGACCTCCTGTCGTCGGTAGCCGGTGGAGGGCGTCGGGCGCGCAGACGGGGGCGCTATGGGCCTGCCGGATGGGAGGGGCGGCAGACCGCCGGGCGCGTTTCCATAGGCTGCGGCGGGCGGCGCGGCGTCTTCCATCACCTCGCCGGTCAAGGAGACGCGCGCGTTGGGCCGATAGGCTCCGGGCGCAGATGTCAGGGCAGGTTGCGCGGAGGCAGGCGGCGCGCTGTTCACGTTCCCGGTCGGGGTCAATGGCGTGGCGCAGGTCGGGCAGGCGGCGTGAATCGTTTCGTTCACCGAATTGTGACAGCGGGGACATTGAACCATCGGGACGCAAACCTTTCTGCTGAGGGACAGCGGGTCGCCGGGTTATCAGGAATAAAGAACGACGGGTCGTCAGTTCTTTCTTGCGTCCGTCGCACGAATGATGGCGCTAACGCCGGTCTTGTTGAAGCCTTTGAAGCCTTCCCAGCGCTGAAGAATCTCCAGGTGGCTGCCCGGAGCGCCCTGCGCGAGAAACCGGGCCGCCTGCTCCGCCGTGATGAGGTTTTGGGCGCGCAGGGCTTCCACGCGCTCCCCGGCGACCGGCCAAATTTCGGCGACGGTGAACGCCTGCTTGAGCATCTCGAAATCGGTGAAGGGAGCCATGACGCCGAACCCCGCCGCTTCCAGATTGGTCTTGACGCGGGCGAAGTCGAACTCGCACTCCAGATGGTGCATTCCGGCCTGCGCGATGCTGTCGCCGTGCAGTCCGCACCACAGCCCGATGGTTCCCAATTTGTCGCGGGCGGGCAGGTCGGTTCGCGCGAAATCTACGTCGAGTTCTTCGGGGGCCATGTCTACGTCACAGAACAAAATCAGGTTCGTGGCGCGATGCTCCAGAATTTGCGCCCCCCACCCGGCTTCCGCGCCCGCGTAAAAACGCTCGCGCGCCTCGAAGCCGAACGCCTCCCACAGGTTCATCAGGGCGCGAAAGCCGGAGCGGGAGCAGCGGTAGGTGTGATGGTCGTGGTTGGCCCAGCCGACGCCGATTTCCTGCTGGCGCGCGTATTGCCATTGGGCGGCCCGGCTGCGGGCCATGTAATAGGCGCGCTCGGCGGCGAAAAACTCCTCCGCCGCCCGGTCGCGCCCCAGAACGCCAATTGCGCTTTCGACGACGCGGCGCGTTTGCGCCCAGATCGCGTCGGTCGCGCCCTGACGGGGCCGCGCAGCCAGTTCCCGTCGAACCTGGGCGAGCGCCGGGACGTCGGTTTCGTTCCATTCGCCGGGGGCGAAGCCGCGATACCCGCGCCGCGTAATCGGCATGAGTTCGCCCTGCGGCAGGGCGATATGCCCGCACTGGTAGCGCGAATCGGGGTCGCCGTGACAGGCGCTCAGGGTGAAATCGTTGGCGTGGGCGAAGTCGCCGATGTCCTCGACGCGCAGAGCGAGACGCGGGGTGGTCAGTTTCGCCTTGAAGCGCACGCGGGGCAGGCGGGCGAGAGGATGTTCCCACACGCAGTCGCCTTCCGGCGTCGTGGCCTCGACAAAGCCGCAGCGCGCGAGATCGTCGCGGTCGGCGTCGCTTTCCGGCAGCGTCCAGTGGTCAATCAAGTTCAACAGGTTGACGCCCGCCGTTTCGGTAAAGCGCGCGGCGAGGGCGGCGACGGGCGGGTTGGCTTCGGCGAAGGCGTAAAATCGGCGTTCCAGGAAAGCGGCGGCTTCGGGGCAGCGCGGCCAGGCGTCGTTGCTCATAACGCGAACTCCCAAAATAAAGTGACGGCGTAAAAGACGCGGGCGGAGAATTACTCACAGTATACTGCATTCCGGGCCAGCAGTCCAGTAGACGGTTTGCGGGGAACGATTTAACGTTTCGACGCCGACAAGGAAAGGGCGGCGGGCGTATTGAATCCAACAGAACGCCCGGTCAGGGCGCACGGAAGGAAGCGAAACGGTGATAAATCAGGGACGGGCGCGGCGGATTTCACTGCCACTGCTCATGGGATTGGCGGCATGGGCCGGAATGTGTCCGGTTGGAACCGGGGCGCAGGACAAAAACGACGGAAACGCCCCGGCTCCGCCCGACGCGCTGATGGCTGCGGCGACGCAGGCGGTCAACGCGCGCAAACTGGATGATTTAGCGCCGCTCGCCACCGAGGGCGGGCTGCCGACGTTCGCGTGGGCGCGCGGAACCAGCACGAAGAAGTGGGAGGGCGGGATTCTCACGCCGCCCGGAAACCCGAACGCCCCGAACTATCTGGCAGTTTTTCACGCCTGGCATACGTGCGAAAGCGACGGCGACCACGTTCACCGCCTGGAACGAACCCCGCAGGGCTGGCGGCTCGGCCCGGAAATTCCCGAGACCGATACCGGCGGCTTTCGCGTGCGCGACCACAACTTGAAAGCGCGCTTCGACATCCCGAACCACGCCGTCACAATCACGGACGAGGCCGTAATTCAGCGAATGCCGAACGTGATCCCGCCGTTTGTTCTGCTCCGACTTTCCGATGATTTTCACGTAACGTCCCTGGCGTGCGACGGGCAGGCGCGTCCGTATCAGCAGGTGGGCGGGCTGATCGCGTTCGCGCCGCCGGAAGCGCGGCGGTTCACGGTCAGTCTGGCGTATGCGGGCGTCGTGAACCATCAGGGCAGCGATTACATTCTGGCGAACGAGGCCACGCTGGACTCGTACTGGTATCCGCACATCGCGCGCCTGCCCGCGACCGCAACCGTGCAGGCCGAAGTTCCGACCGGATGGACGATTCTGGCGCAGGGCGAGCCGACGCAGGCGCCGAAAGAAAACAACGGCATGGTCACGGCGACCTTCCGCAACGACATCCCGACCTGCTACTTTACCCTCGACGCGGGCAAGTACACGATTACGACGCGGCAGGCCGGGGGGCGCACGCTCGCCACGTATTTCCTGAAGCCGAACCCCGACCTGGCGCAGAAAAGTCTGGACACGCTGGAACAGGCGCTGGCGTTTTACGACAAGACCTTCTCACGTTTCCCCTATACGCGCTATGGCGTGGTCGAGACGCAGGGATCGTTCCAGGGGGCGCTGGAAGCGTATTCGTTTTCCACGTATGGACCGGGAACGCTGCCGGAGACGATTCCGCACGAGCTGTCGCATACGTGGTGGGGGGGCGTGGTTCCCTGCGCGTACACGCGCTCGATGTGGAACGAGTCGTTCGCCGAGTATTCCGACGCGCTGTTTCATCGGATGACGGGCGGAGCGCAGACCGCCGCGCCCTCGCGTCCGCATCGTTTGTTCCCGCCGACCGTCTTCACGTCGTTCCCGATGACGCAGGCGGGCGACACGAGCGATAACCGGCAGGCCAGCGTCGGCTACGGCAAAGGGCCGCTTGCGCTGCGCGTATTGGAAGAGCAAATCGGTCAGCCGGTCATGCTGAAGTGTCTGGCGGCGTTTGTGGCCCAGCACACGCCGGGCGAAAGCGCGGAGTGGCCGGAATTCGAGGCGGTGGTGAAGCGCGTGACCGGGGAGGATTATCGCTGGTTTTTCGCGCAGTGGATGGAACGAACCGGCCTGCCCGCGCTGCGTCTGAGCGGGGTAGCGGCGAAACCGGACGGCGGCGAAACCCTTGTCGAGGGGGATGTCGTACAGGACGGAACCATGCCGTACCGCCTGCGCCTGCCGATTCAGGTCGAGGGCGCGAACGGCCCGCTGCGAACGGAAACGCTGGAAGTCAGCGCCATCGCCACGCACTTCCGCCTGCGCATTCCCCTGAATTCCATGCCGACCCGCGTCCGGCTCGATCCGGCGAATCTACTGCCGCTCGCCGCGCCCGCGAACACGCCCGCAGGCGCAAACCCAACCACGTTTGAATTCGAAAAGTAATGCGCTAACGCGGGCTTGCTCGCGGCGGAAAATGCGAGTTGCGGTCATCGTAGAAAGGAGTGCGATGCCGTTGATTGCATCGCGCTCCTTTCGCCAGCGCTATCTCCAACGTCTCGGCGCGTTTGGCCCCCTCCTGTCGAAGCGGCCTTCGCGGAGAAAATGCCGGAATAAGAAATGGCGCGCAAACGTCCGGCTTCGCCCCCGCGTTTGCGAGGAAAGGTCAGGAACGCCCGGTCGCGGGGCGGGCGCTCCTGTTGAACGGAGGTCAGGTCATTTTCGGGCGGAAAGAAGGGCATTGAGTTTAGCTTCCAGGTCGGCGAGGCGGGCGCTCTGGCGTTCCAGTTGCTCGATGCGGCGCTGCTGGCTCTCGATCTGCTTTTGCTGCGTTTCGACCTTGCCGTTGAGCGTCTTGACGGCTTCAACAAGAATGGGGGCTACGCTGGCGTAGTTGACCGACTTGTAGCCTTCCTTATCGGTGTGAACGAGTTGGGGCAGGACGGTTTCCAGTTCCTGCGCGAGAAAGCCGACCTGACGCCCCTCGGCAAAACCCTTGTCCGGCCACTTCTGCCGGTCCCAATCGTAACCGACGCCGCGCAAGGCCAAAACGGTATCGAGCGCGCCGGGCAGGGTTTGGACATGGGTCTTGTAGCGGGCGTCGGAGGAGAGATAGAAGCCGTTATTGGAGTAGCCTGTGCCTTCCACAAGCAGGTCGCCAACCGTGTCGATTGCGTATGAATATCCGCTGTTGTAAACTCCCAGCGCGGCGTTGGCGCGTGGCGCTCCCAAAAAGCTGCTGCGCGAGTTGAAATAAAGCGTGCCTGCCGTGTTCTCGACGACAGTGCGCGTACTGCCTGCATCATAGGGACGCACAATGAAGTTAGAACCATGCTGTTCGAGTTTGAGGCTGGTGTTGGCTCCTCCGTAGTTATCAATTAAGACCCCGCCGTTTAATTTCGGAATCGAGGCGCTGGCCGCATACAGACCAGCCGTCGCGCTTATTGATCCGTTCACGTCAAGGGTGAAGTTGGGCGAGTTGGTTCCTATTCCAACCCACCCCTTCGTCAGCAGATCGCCGCTGACGGTGACACTGGCAGCAGAGAGATTTCCGGCTACATTCGCCGCGCCGTTGACATCGAGCGTGGAGGCCGGGACGGTCGTGCCAATCCCGACATTGCCGCTCGATGGATTGAGGATCAGGTCGCCATAAGTCGAGCCAGCCGCTTTGACGGCCTGCAGCTGCGCGTTGCCGTTTGTGTTGGCGCTCAGGTTTATGGTGAGCGCCGTGTAGCCGCCGGTCACGCTGTTCTGGCCGATGGTGATGCCGGAAATCGGGGCGATGTGCAGCGCGGACTGGGGCGAGTTCGCGCCGATGCCCAGACTGCCGTTTGTGAGCAGACGCATGGCCTCTTTGTTGTTCGTGCGAAAAACGAGCGGCTGGGTATCCGTCGTTCCGAGAAAGTGGGTCGTCGGATCGGTTCCCGCATTGCCCGTGAGGTTCCAGAAACCGCCCAGCAGCCCTGACGCGAGTTGGGCGCTGCCGACCGCGCCGTTGGCGATTTTGCTCTGGGTGACGCTGCCATCGGGAATGGAAAGCGCGGTGGCGGCATAAAACGAATACGCGACGCTGGTGAAGGGCTGGCGCGGCGCAAGCGGAGCGTCGCTGCCAACCTGAATTTCCAGATAGGGCGTGAACGAGGAACTGCCGAAAGTGGTCTCCAGGGTCTTGCCGTTGGTATAGTTGGCGGCGAAGTTGAGGCTGGCGGCAAAAACGCCATTTCGCACGGCGACGCTGTTGGCGAGCGTCTGTTCCCAGAGTTTGTTTCCGCTGGTCGGGGCGTCATACAGGCGAAAAGTGAGCGTAAGGGACGTCGTATCGGCGACCGGCGTGCCATCGGGTTTGGCAAGGCGACCCTGAAAGGCGAGCGTGCGCGGCACGACTTGGGCCAAGGCGGGCAAGGCGCAGCCGAATAGCAACAGAACGGCGGCAAGAGAGAAGGCGCGTTTCATGGCGTAATGTCCTTTCGACGTAACTTTCGACGTAACAAATGCAACAGCGGCTCCAACAAAGCGACCCGAAGCGATGGTCGCGCTTCTGCTGATAGACGAATCGCTTGAACCTCGACCTTATTCACTCGGTAATGAGAGTGCGGAGGAGACTACTTCTCTTTGATTTGTCTATGAGGCGACGATCTCGCTTCTACAGAGACCGGGCGGATAATGCAAGAAAATAGCGACGGGTTGCGGCGCGGA
Source organism: Chthonomonadales bacterium (assembly GCA_038230115.1). Classification (GTDB taxonomy): domain Bacteria; phylum Armatimonadota; class Chthonomonadetes; order Chthonomonadales; family Chthonomonadaceae; genus JBBRNU01. Next base: position 7,162 of record JBBRNU010000142.1, read on the forward strand.
AGAAGGAACAAAAGTATTATAAGGCGAATCGAGCGGGCGGAACGGCATTTGCGAGAAAATGCACCAGCGACGGCAAGAATGAAGGGGAATGCATCACGCTTGAAGAGGAATTGGGGCGAGCAATTCGACGCCACACGGCGAAATAATCGGCAAGGCAAGGCAAGATGACAGGGACACTGGGCCAACTATTGACGACGCTGCGCGCGGAACGCGGGCTTTCGCTGCGCGGTCTGGCCCATCGTGCGGGAATCGCGCATTCTACGCTGGGACGCTGGGAAAAGGGAACGCACCTGCCGCGCCTGCCGGAATTGGAGGCCGCGCTTTCGATACTGAACGCGACCGGGCGGCTGCGACAGCAGGCGTTGACGCTCCTGGACGCGCCCCGCGCGCTGGCGCAGACGCGCGAGGAAACCCTGCGGCGCGCGCCAGCCTTTGTCGAGGCGGCGGGCGGTTTGCCAGGGAACGGCGAACTGCTGCGGGTCTTGCGGATACGAGCGGGAAAAACGCTGGAAACGGCGGCGCGGGAAATGGGCGTGACGGCCAGTACGCTTTCGCGATGGGAACGCTCGGAGATGCGGCCCGGCCCGGCCCGACTTCACATGCTCTGTCTTGCGATGGGAGCCAACAAGCAGGAAACTGCCGCCCTGACCAGTTCAGAAGACGCCGCCGCGTTTCGGCCCGGAGCGGATAGCGCGGCGCAGATCGCGACGCTGGGATTGGGAATGTATGAGGAGCATCGCCGGAAGCCGCCCGCCGCGCTCAACGACCTGACGCATTTCGGGTTGGAAGCGCAAGCCTGGCGACTGCTGCCGCAGGGGGCGGAGGCAAAAAATGTTTTGTTCGCTTTGTACTACTGGCAGATGAAGACTTTCATCAATACGGCTCGCTATGAACAGGCTGTCCCTTATGTGCAGAAGGTGTTGACGCTTACCGAAACCATGCCGGACCGCATTACGGTTCCAATGGCGGAGCGGGAAGCGTTCGTTCTGGAGGCGCGGGAGGCGCAAAGCCGCGCCTCGATCTACCAGGCGCTGATTGCCGGGCAGCGCGCCCCGGCCTCTCGGCCTCATCATGCTCGGCGTCTGGCGCGTCAATGGCGAACCGCGCACGACGCTTATTTTTCGGCCTGGATGATGAGCGAGGCGGCGCGTCTGCTGGCGAACGCGGGGGAAAACGAAACGGCGCGGGACTGGAGTCGGCAGGCCTGCAAAGAAGCCGATACCGGCGACGCGGCGCATTGGACCGAGGCTTTGTTTCGGCGTCGCGATTATGCGGAAATTTTGACGGATACCGGGCGCAGCGAGGACGCCCTGGACGCGCTCGAGGCCAGCGCCGCGCTCAACAGCGTTCACCCCGACTGTCTGGCGCGTTACCACCTGCTGCGAACAAAAATTTACCTGGACCTAAAACGCTCCGCGCAGGCGCATGAAGCGCTTTCGCAGGCCAGTCGGACGCTGAAAGCGTCACAATTGGTTTACTTGCAGGCCAGCGTAGAAACGCTGGAACGCCGCTTCTGATTCGCCTCCGCTTTTGTCCTCGCCAGCAACGCCTCAACCCCTCCCAAACTTGAGGATTCCCCTTCGCAAGAGAGAAAAACCAATTCGCTCCGTCTCC